>JABMRP010000295.1 GCA_013202535.1 Planctomycetota bacterium | reverse complement strand
TTCGGCGACTCTACGAAACCGGCCGCAATGCCACCGATGAAATCAAGCACAACTTGAAAATCGTATTCGATGATCTGCTGCCCAAATGGAACTATCGAGCCATCCCTCAACATGCGACAGTAATTTTTTGACCGATCCTTACTTCCAATGGATTCGAGTTGATGGAATGCGAAACTGCGGTGATTCAGAGGCCGAGTTCGCACCGCATCTTGCACGTCGCGTGTCGCGTACGAAAGCCCAGGGACGTAAGTCTGCGCGGTATGGGCCGGCAGACGCACCTTGAGCGAAAGATCGTCAAGTATCTCGATAAACGAAAGAGCGGAAAGCTCATACAGCTTGACGAGGCTACTGACAGGAAACGACTTAAGAGGCAGCACGGCACCTACGTGCAGAACCTTTCCGCCGATACGTTCGAGCTTCAAGTACCGAGTCCGGAAGATGAATAACGGCGATACACTCCGATGCTACGATGTCTGTTGTGGTGCCGGAGCGCTTTCGGACGGGTTCCGGCGGGCGGGCGCGGTTGTGCTCGGCGGAATTGACATCGATGCTCCAGCCCTGGAAACTGCGCGCGCCAATCATCCGGATGCCAAGTGGGAGAGAGTCTCGATAGAACAACTCGCGGCCGAAGTCCGCAACCAGCACAGGCATCCGATATGGAAAGCAAATACGCTGCTGGCCGGGTTACCATGTCAAGGGTTCAGTTGCGCTGGCAGAAGAGATCCGACTGACCCCAGGAACGGGCTATACAAGCATCTCCTCTCCCTTGCGAAAACGGTTCGTCCCCGCTTCATCGTAATGGAGAACGTTGTCGGAATGACGGCGTCGCGAAATGGAGAGATTCTGCCAGACCTGTGTGCGAGACTTCGTCGAATCGGGTACGGTATAACATCTCGCATTCTCGACGCTGCCGACTATCGAGTCCCCCAGCATCGCAAACGCCTTTTTCTGGTCGGCGTTCTGGGGGGAGATGGTGAGCTTGTGTTTGAAGGTCTCAAAGTGTCCGCCACGAAAACAACCGTCAGGAACGCATTTCGGGGCATCGCCGGTACGCGCGAAAACAAATCGTTCTCGCATACATTTATGGCTCACACTCCCGCCGTGGAAAAGAAGCTTGCCTCTCTGCGACCCGGTGGTCCAATCTCGTACCGCCGGTTGATATGGAATCGCCCGGCTCCGACACTTGTGGCTGGGCACAGGGCGCTCCCCGTGCATCCAAAGTATCCGCGGGCGATCTCCGCGAGAGAAGCCGCGCGCCTTCAAGGCTTCAGTGACCAGTACACGTTTGCAGGTTCAAACTCCGCCCAAATTGAGCAAATCGCTAACGCCGTGCCACCACCACTCGCGACAGCGGTGGCAAAGGCCGTTCAGAAGTACTCGTTTCAAGAGAAACGAGTCCATGGGAGTCTCTACGGGAAGCTCCGCTCGCTCGCCGACTCGAACCTTCGCCGGCGTTTTACGCGGATTTTCTTGTCCGTTTTCGCGTCAGGCGTCCGCCAATTCCCGTGGAGGAACACGCGGGATCCATTTGTCACCTTGATTACGGAGATCCTTCTCCAAAGAACGAATGCCGAACTTGCGGTACGCGTGTGGCGTGACGTAATACGTCTTGTTCGGAGTCCTGCTGCTGCTCAGCGCGTTGACCTAAGGACACTTCGCCCGCTCATTAAGAAGATTGGAATTCCAAATCGCGCCATGAGAATTCGGCAAGTTGGCGAGACTGTGCGAGTTCGGCACCAAGGGCGTGTGCCCCAATCTTTTGATGACCTTCTCCGTCTCCCCGGCGTCGGAATCTATATCGCATCAGCCGTTCGCGTGTTCTCCTATGCGAAAAGGGATTTCCCTGTTGATTCCAATGCCTTCAGGTTTGTCTCGCGGTATTTCGGACTCACATTACACGGCAGAAAATCGGAAGGACGACAGTTGCGGGAATTCATGAGTTCTCTGGTGCCCGTAGACCGTCCGAGAGACTATGTATACGGGTTCCTGGATTTCGCAGCTACCGTATGCCGACCGCGCGAGCCAAAGTGTGACCAGTGTCCACTTCGACAGTCCTGTAGAAACACATAGCCCGGTAAGCGAGCGAACCGGGTCGTGTCTATCCGTTTCTCAAGGAGATACGGCCCGTCGAGGACCATTTTGCGCGTGCGCGAAAATTGGTCGACTTGGGGTCCGGGAGTCAGCGGGAAATTGAAGACTTGGCCCTTACTCGCTGCGCATGTTACCTGATTACCCAAAACGCCCCCCACGCCACAAGGTGGGTGATGGCGTTCGCCCGGGCTAAACCCCGATCGGTTGCGGCCGAAGCGTTTTACATCCTCGCCACCGTCGTCCCGCTGAGGCGGCGGATCAGGCGGCGCATCTCCAGCACGCTGATCGTGGACAACACGCGGGGCACCGCAAGACCGGTCGTGGTGACGATGTGGTCGATCGAGGTGGCGTCGGTCTCCACCGCATCGAGGACCTTCTGCTCCAGTTCGTTCAACTGTAACTCGGCCGGATGACGTACGGTTCGCCCGTCGGCTTGCGGGGTCGCTTCGACCAGCGGACCCAACTCTTCGAGCACGTCGTCGATCGATTCGACCAGCTTGGCACCGTCGCGAATCAGCCGGTGGCAGCCGTGGGACGTGTTCTCGTCGACCCGCCCCGGTACGGCAAACACCTCGCGCCCCTGTTCCATCGCATGACGGGCGGTGATCAACGCCCCGCTGCGTTGGGCCGCTTCGACCACGATCGTACCGAGCGTCAGGCCGCTGATGATCCGGTTTCGCTGCGGAAAGGCGCCGCTGAGCGGTTGGGCGTTCGGCGGTGCTTCGCTCAACAGGGCCCCGCAGGCGACCACTTCTTCGGCCAGCTTGTCGTGCTCCGGCGGATAGATGGTCATTACGCCACTGGCCAGCACGGCAAGCGTGCGCCCGCCGGCGGCCAACGCCCCGCGATGAGCCGCCGCGTCGATCCCCCGGGCCAATCCGCTCACAACCGTCAGACCCGCGCGGGCGAGGCTCCCGGCCAGACGTTCCGCCTGCCGCAAGCCGTAACGGCTCGCATGGCGCGTGCCGACGACGGCTACCGCCAGCGCGTCGGCCGGCTCGATCGTTCCGCGCACGAACAACACACCGGGCGGATCGTGGATTTCGCGGAGCATGCGCGGATAGCCGTCGGCCGATTCGGTGCAGATGGCGATCCCATGCCGGTCGCACAGGGCGATTTCCGCCTCGACGTCGATCTCCCTCTCCGCGGCGGTGATCTTGCCCATTAGCTTCGGCCCGACCCCCGGCACCTCGCGCAGTTGGCTCGGAGCGGCGGCAAAGACGGCCTCGGGCGAACCGAACCGTTCGAGCAATGCCTGGCGGATCCGTGGTCCCACGCCCGACACCAGCGCCAGCCGCAACGCGGGGATCAGTTCCCCGTCGGGTGGTGCGTCGTCGGGTAGCGCGTCGGTGTGTTCGGCTTCGCTCATGGTGGTATATCCGGGAGGTTGAGTCCAAGCCCAGAGACAGCACGCCCCGGAGCGTCATTCACACAATGCCGCCCGAACATCTTCGGGCTTCACGTCGCCGACCAACTCGACGTGTCCCATGCGATCGGGAAGGATGAAACGAAGCTGGCCGTGCTCCACTTTCTTGTCGTGCATCATCGTTTCCATGATCCCCTCGGGGTCGAGCGGGGGTAGCTTCGTGGGCAACTCCAAGGCCGACAACAGCGCGTGCTGCCGCGCGGTCGACTTGGCGTCGATACGTCCCAGCCGCTCGGCCAATCGCGAGGCGCAGAGCATGCCGAT
>JABMRP010000037.1 GCA_013202535.1 Planctomycetota bacterium | reverse complement strand
CAGCCGCAAGATGCTCGTCGGAGATCCCCGTCACGGGTCCCTCTTGGCCAGCAAGTTCATCAACTCTCTGATGTGGGACGGCAAGAAAAGCGTCGCTCAGAAGGCATTCTACGAAGCGCTGGATCTGATTAAGAAGAAGCTTCCGGACGAGGAGTCGATCGACGTCTTTACCCAGGCCCTGGAAAACGTGAAGCCGAACATCGAAGTTCGGTCCAAGCGGGTCGGTGGAGCCTCCTACCAGGTTCCCATGCAGGTCAACAAGGCCCGCCAGCAGTCGCTGGCGATTCGCTGGCTCTTAATAGCCTGTCGAGAGAAGAAAGGGCGTCCTATTGCCCAAAAACTTTCGGTCGAACTGCTGGCTGCCTACAACCGCGAAGGGGTTGCCATGACCCGCCGCGAAAACGTCCACCGCATGGCCGAAGCCAACAAGGCGTTTGCCCACTTCGCCTGGTAATTGCCGACGAACATTCCCGCCGCATCGGCTGTCGTACCGATGCGGCGTTGTTATGCGCCGTCGCAACGGCTCCCAAAGTTCAAACCACACACAAGCCACGGTTCCCCATCCACCGTCCCATTTCATCTTAATTCGTCCATCAGATTCACGGATTCCAGATTCACAGACTCATGGCCGTCGAACTCGCCAAACTCCGCAACATCGGCATTATCGCCCACATCGACGCCGGTAAGACCACCCTTACCGAGCGGATGTTGTTCTTCAGCGGATTTACCCACCGAGTGGGGGAGGTCGACAAAGGGACCGCCTTGGCCGATTCGGATGAGGAAGAGCAGGACCGGGGTATCACAATCTATTCCGCTTGCGTGACCTTCCCCTGGAAAGGCACCTCGATCAACCTGATCGATACCCCGGGACACGTCGATTTTACGGCCGAAGTTGAGCGGAGCCTTCGGGTGCTCGATGGGGCGGTCGTCGCGTTTAGCGCCCGGGAAGGTGTCGAAGCACAGAGCGAAACCGTCTGGCGCCAGGCCGACAAGTACCACGTTCCGCGGATCGCGTTTATCAACAAGGTGGACCGCGACGGGGCCGATTTCTACCGCACGCTGGACGAGATCGAAGAACGGCTTCAGCGCACACCGGTCCCGCGCAAACCGGTGGCTATCAATATACCCCTTGGCAGCGGGCCGCCGCATACGCCCGACGGATTCCGGGGAGTCGTCGATCTGATCGAAATGAAGGTGCTCACGTTCACCGACCAGAGCAAGGGGGCGGAGATCCTCACCGAAGAGATCTGCGAGCCGCTGCTGGAAGACGCCAAGATGTGGCGCGCTCAGATGTTGGATCAGCTTTCCTTCTACAGCGACGACCTGACCGTGTTGCTGCTGGCCGAGGAGCCGGTGCCCACGGATTTGATCCGCCACGTGCTCCGCGAGGCCACGCTGCACGACCTGATCGTGCCCGTCTTGTGCGGTTCGGCGCTGGACGGCATCGGGGTGCAGCCGGTGCTGGACGCCGTGGTCGACTATCTGCCCAGCCCCCGGGACATGCCGCCGGTCGAGGGTACTAATCCCACCAAGAATGACGCCCGGGCAGTTCGAAAACCCGATCGGGATGAACCATTCTGCGGGCTACTCTTCAAGATCCAAGCCGACCGGCACGGCGATTTGCACTATGTGCGCGTCTATTCCGGGCAGTTGAAGGCCAACAGCCGGGTTTACAACCCGGGCAAGGACAAGAAGGAGAATGTCCCCCAGCTCTGGCGCATCCAGGCCGACCGTCGAGAACAGGTCCAATCGGTCGAGGCCGGCGACATCATCGGCATCATCGGATTGCGACACTCGGTCACCGGCGACACCCTGTGCGACCCCCGGCAACCCATTCTCCTGGAAACCATCTCCTTCCCGGAAACGGTCATCTCGATGGCCATCGAACCGGAAAGTTCCGACGAGCGGAAGAAGCTCTCCGCCGCGCTGGACATGATGCGGCGGCAGGATCCCACCTTCTGCGCGCGGGAAAACGAGGAGACCGGTCAGACCCTGATCAGCGGCATGGGAGAGTTGCACCTGGAGGTCATCAAACACCGCCTGCTGCGCGATTACAAGTTGGATGTCCGCGTTCACACGCCGCGAGTGAGTTATCGGGAGACCGTGGAAACCGCCGTGGAAGAGACCGGCGAATGCCGTCGCGTCTTGGCCGGAGCGGCCCATTTCGCCCGACTCCGCATCCGCATGGAGCCGTTTTCCGAAGGCACCAAGCCGGTGACCGTCCTCACGGCTTGTGGCGACTCACTGCCGGGGCCGTTTCTCACCGCCGCCCGAGAGACCCTGGCCGAACGAGCCGACGGAGGCGGGATGCTGGGGTTCCCCCTGACGCACGCGAAAATTACCATTTTGGGGGGAGAAACACACGAAACCGAGTCCAACGAACTGGCGTTCCGCATGGCTGCCGCCGATGGTTTCGAGCGATGCCTGAGGGCCGCGGGCATCGCCCTGTTGGAACCCGTCATGCGACTGGAAGTGACCACTCCGGAAGAATGCATGGGCGAGATCGTCAGCGATCTGCAACAGCGTCGGGCAATGATCACCCGGACGGAGAACCGCGGTCGCAACACGGTCATTGCGGCCAAGGCACCGCTGGCCAACTTGTTCGGTTATGCCGGCGCGATGCGCGGTCTGAGCCAGGGGCGGGCAACCTGTACGATGGAGCCTTCGTCCTACGGTCCGGCCCCGCCGGAAGTACTAGAACGATTCCTTTAGCGGCCTTTGACCGCCCGGGCCGGGCGGCTTCAGATCGGGAAGACGCCGGGTCAGGCAAACGGGGAAACTGAATATGGCCCAGGAGGGCCGATTTGCTGTAGTGCGATGGACCATCGGGCCGAGAAACACCAATCCAGGCTCTCCAGCAAGACGCAAGACGAGGAATTCGGCCAAATTCGTCAGGGGCCCGTTGACACCGATTGGCTGAAGCGGTACGATCTGAGGTTTGTCCCCATGGCTGGGGGCCGTGTTTGTGGTCCGTGTAAACCGTGTGGCGGAGAGATTCGTGGCTCGTCAATCGCAAGAGATTATTCGAATCCGGATGGAAGCGTATGATCACGCGATCCTTGACCAGAGCGCCACGGACATCGTCGACACGGCCAAGCGAACGGGCTCGATCGTTCATGGGCCCATCCCGTTGCCCACGCGGATCGAGCGGTACACGGTCCTGTCCAGTCCTCACGTGGACAAGAAGGCCCGACAGCAGTTCGAAATCCGGACGCACAAGCGTCTCATCGACATTGTTCAGTCGACGGCCAAAACAATCGAAGCCCTTAACAAGCTGAGTCTGCCGGCGGGTGTGGACATTAAGATCAAGGCGACCAGTCGCCAGTAGCACCCCCCGGGAGTGGCGTCCAGATTGCTAAGGGCCGCCAATTGCCACGGGCGTGAAACCGACCAATCGGGTAAATCTATGAGACGGAAGCAGCGTGGGTAAAGCCGGGCGAATCCTAGCCCAGTCTTCCCGCGAGGCGACGCACGAAGGTAAGAGCGATGACCATTGGACTACTCGGCCGTAAGGTCGGGATGACACAGATATACGACGAAACCGGCCGAGTCATTCCGGTCACGGTCCTGCAAATGGGCCCCTGCCACGTATTGCAGGTACGGACCCAGGAGCGGGACGGATACGAAGCAGTCCAATTGGGGTTTCTTGACAAACCGCGTCGCCTTGCCTCGCGCAGTACCCGTGGCCATGTCGCCAAGCTCGACAGTAAGCGAAGCCGCCAGCGCATCGCTGCCGGCGTTGAGCCGGCGCCCAAAGCCGATTGTGAGCCGCAGCGCTTCATTCGTGAAATCCGTGGATCGATCGAGGGGTGCGAGGTTGGCCAGGAGGTTCTCGTCGACACGTTCGCCGAGACCACCTCGGTCGACGTGATCGCAACCAGCAAGGGTCGCGGCACGGCGGGAGCGATGAAACGCTACAATTTCCACGGCCAGCGGGCATCTCACGGCGTGAAGAAATGTCACCGCCACGTCGGTGGCACCGGCTGTAGCGCCTCGCCCAGCCGCCTTTTCAAGGGCAAGAAAATGGCCGGCCAGTACGGTAACGCTCGTTGCACGGTGCGAAATATGCGCGTGGTGCGGGTGGACACCGAGAACAATCTGCTGCTGATCCGCGGTGGGGTCCCCGGGCCCAACGGTGGTTTTTTGCTCGTGCGTGAAACCAACCGGCTGCCGGTACCCAAGCAGTAAGCGATAAACCAGACACAACAATCCCGGCGCCCCGGACCTGCCCGAGACGCCGAGCCCGACCGACGCAACCATAAGACGTGAAACGATGGTAAGCCTACCTGTTTTCGATCGCACCGGCGCCGAGGTCGACAAGTACGAAATCGATCCGGCCGAGATTGCCCCGCGGATCAACAAGCAACTGTTGCACGACGTGGTGATCATGTACCAGGCGAACCAACGCCATGGTGCCGCCAAGACCAAGGGACGATCGGAGGTTGCCGGATCGACCCAGAAGATGTATCGGCAAAAGGGAACGGGACGTGCCCGGGCCGGTTCGCGTCGCAGCGGATTGCGTCGCGGCGGCGGGCATATCCATGCGAAGAAGCCGCGAGACTGGCACTACCGCTTGCCCAAGAAGGCGGTTCGCCTGGCCACGCGGATGGCGCTGGCCTCGAAGATCGCCGACGGACAGGTTGTCCTGATCGACAAGCTGGCGATGGAGGCTCCCAAGACCAAAGAATTCGCTTCGATCGTCAAGGCGTTGAAAATCGACGGCGTCAACCTGTTGGTGGCCGTCGAAGGATACGACGTCAACGTGTACAAGAGCATCCGGAACATGGCCGGCGTGTCGGTCCTTCCGGTGGCGGAGATCAACGCCCTGAACGTGCTTCATCCCAGGCGAGTCCTGATGACCACGGCCGCTTTGGACGTATTCCGCCGGAAAGTCGCGCCGACGCAACCGGCCGAGTAACGCCAGACGGGGAAATCGCCAGACGGGGAAATCGCCGGGCAGGGAATTGACGAAGGCCGCGCCGCCGAAAAACGGAAAATCACATGACCGCCAAGAAGACGAAGAAACGCCACGACGCCACCGCCTCGAAGCTTACCCTGGCTCCGTACCAGGTTATTCTTCGGCCGCTGGTGACCGAGAAAGGCGTGCATCGGGCAACACGCTGCAACGCGTATTCGTTCGAGGTAAACCGAATGGCGGGCAAGCAGGTCATTCGCGAAGCGGTCGAAGAATTGTTCGATGTAAAGGTCGTTCGCGTCAACACGCAGAACCGTAAAGGCAAACCCCGCCGGACCAAGTTTCGCTGGGGGCGAACCAAGGCGTGGAAAAAGGCCATCGTGACCCTGGACCCGGAAGATCGGATCGATTTCTTCTAACGGACCTTTCGCCGACTAGAACGAAATACCGCTTGCAGAGAATCAACCATGGGAATTCGCCGCTACAAACCAACTTCGCCAGGACGTCGTGGGGCAACGGTCAGCGACTTTGCCGACCTGACTCCCGGCGCCAAGCCGGTGAAGAAGCTCTTGCGCAAGAAGCTTCGCAAGGGCGGGCGCAACAACCAGGGCAAGATTACCTGCCGGCATCGCGGCGGCGGCCACAAGCAACAGTATCGTCAGATCGATTTCCGCCGCAACAAAGACGGGGTCCCGGCCTTGGTCAACTCGATCCAGTACGACCCCAACCGCAGCGCCCGCATCGCTCTGCTCCACTACGTCGACGGCGAGAAGCGTTACATCCTGGCTCCCGACGGTTTGAAAGCCGGAGATCGGATCCAGAGCGGCGCCGACGCGCCGCCGACGGTGGGTAATTGCCTTGTCCTGGCAAAGATTCCCTTGGGAACCAACATACACAACGTCGAGTTGCAGCCCGGGCGCGGCGGCAGGCTCTGCCGTTCGGCGGGTACCAAGTCGACGCTCGTTGCCCGCGACGCCAACTGGGCACAGATCACGCTTCCCTAGCGGTGAGATTCGGCGCGTGCCGTCCTCCTGCCGGGCAACCATCGGCTCGATCGGAAATTCCGACCACATGAACATCGTGTTGGGCAAGGCCGGTCGAAAACGTTGGATGGGACGCCGCCCCCACGTCCGGGGAACGGCGATGAATCCCGTCGACCATCCCCACGGCGGCGGCGAAGGTCGCACCAAGGGCGGTCGCCATCCGGTCAGCCCCTCGGGCAAGCCGGCCAAGGGCGGTCCCACGCGAAAGAGACACAAGGCCTCCAACCGCGCGATCATTCGGCGGCGGCGGACCAAACGATACGGCCAATTGAAGTTGAGCAAATAAGCCATGGGAAGATCACTCAAGAAAGGCCCCTACGTCGACGCCAAGCTCTACCACAAAGTGGAAAAGCAAGACTTCGTCGGGACCAAAGAACCGATCAAGACGTGGGCTCGGGCATGTACGATCGTGCCGGAATTCGTCGGCCATACGTTTATGGTCCACAATGGAAAAAGACACTTAAAAGTATTCGTGACCGAGGAAATGGTCGGGCACAAGTTGGGAGAATTCTCCCCCACGCGAACCTTCCGGGGCCACGGCGGTAAGGGCAAGCGATAAGCTCCCTAGAGAGAAGCCCCGCGGAAAACATCCGTCGGCAGTTGCGTTTGAGGAAACGACATGGCATACCACGCCCTGCATAAATACGCTCGAATCAGCCCCCGCAAAGTGCGCTTGCTGGCCGATCTTATCCGCGGTCGCCGCGCCGACGAGGCGCTGGAGATCCTCCGGTTTCAGCCACAGCGCGGAGCACGCATGTTGGAAAAGGTGCTCAAAAGCGCCATGGCCAACGCCGAGGATCGGCGGGCGGCCAACGTTCAGCATCTGCGGGTGGTCGACGTGCGGATCGACGGGGGACCGATGTTCAAGCGAATCCGCCCTCGAGCACGGGGGATGGCGTTTGTGATTCGCAAACGAATGTCGCATATTCGAGTCGCCGTCGAATAGACGGAGTTGGGCGTCAGACACGCGGAATCAGACACGACGGCACGAAACACGCGGGAATAAACGGCAGCAGGCGGAAAACAGCGCATCAGAACACGCGGGGATGCGTCCCCAGGATCGCAAGAGAGCCGGAAGATGGGTCAAAAAGTCAATCCGATTGGGTTTCGCACGGGTATCGTTTGCGACTGGAAGAGTCGGTGGTACGCCTCGAAAAAGGAGTACGCCGATCTGCTGGTCGAGGATCATACAATCCGCGCGTTTGTGAAGAAACGCAAGGACCGATTCGGCAAACCACTCTACCCGGCGATTGCCAAGATTGAGATCGAGCGAACCCGGGACGAGGTGAAGGTGATCCTGTTTTCCGCCCGGCCCGGTATCCTGATCGGGCGCAAGGGAGAACGGGTCGAGGAACTGCAAAACGAGTTGCAGAACAAAGTCGGCCGCCGGATCAACATCAAGATCGAAGAAATCAATCGTCCCGAGGTGGTCGCCCAATTGGTGGCCGAGGACATAGCTGAGCAGCTTGCCAAACGGGCCAGTTTTCGCTGGACCATGAAGCGAGCGATGGAACAAACGATGGAAGCCGGCGCCAAGGGGATCAAGATCCAATTGGCCGGCCGGCTCGGTGGAGCGGAAATGGCCCGACGGGAGAAACAGATCTCCGGGTCGATCCCGCTCTCCACGTTGCAGGCGAAGATCGACTACGGTTTTACCGAAGCGAAAATCGCTCAGGGACATATTGGCATCCAAGTGTGGATTAACCAGGGTACGTATCGAGAGGAATCAGTCGATGGCACTGATGCCCAAACGGGTCAAGCATCGAAAAAGCCAAAGAGGTCGCATAAGAGGTGATGCGACGCGCGGCAATCGCGTAGTCTTCGGCGATTTCGGTTTACAGGCCGTCGAAGGTGGCTGGATTAGTGCGGCAACAATCGAAGCGGGTCGTATCGCGGCGCAGCAGTATCTGCGCAGCGAGGGCCGATTGTATATCCGCATCTTTCCGCACAAGTCGATTACCTCGATCCCCCTGGAAACCCGCATGGGAAAAGGAAAGGGTGAACCGGATTACTGGGCCGCGGTGGTCAGACCGGGAACCGTGCTGTATGAGATTGGCGGGGTTTCCGAGGAAGCCGCGCGGATTTGCCTGGCCCGGTTGGCCCACAAGATGCCCCTACGGGTTCGCTTCCTGAAGCGGCGGCCGATGTAGAGAGGGCTCGACGACAGCGGGCCGGAGATTTCCGCCGAAACGAACCTTATTGCCGACAAAGCAAGACACAGCTAGCCAGACCAACGAGTTGAGACCGGTACGATGACCAACGCGGCCGAACTTCGCGAAATGAGCGACGAACATTTGGTCCTGACGCTCAGGGAGACGTGCGAGCAACTGTTCCGATTGCGGCTGCAAGCCCAAACCGAACGGCTCGACGCGCCCAGCGAACTGCGCCAGCAGCGACGCCTGATCGCCCGGATCAAGACGCTGCAAGGCGAGCGAGCCAAAGCGGCGGCCGCGGAGCCCAAGACCGAGGAAACCCCCAAGACATAACTCCCCACCGCGGGAACGACACGAACGTTCGGCCGAGTGGTCGACAGCGCGGCTCGCCGCACCGGACCGCGAAGAAAACAGGTTGCGAAGGAAACGGAAGATGCCCAAACGAGTTGCCGTCGGCGTGGTGACCAGTGACAAGATGACGAAGACTCGTCGGGTGGAGATTCCCCGGCTGGTCCGGCATCCCAAGTACGGCAAGTTTCTTCGCCGCCGCACGGTCTGCATCGTGCATGACGAAGAGGATGAGTCCCGTGCCGGCGACACCGTCGAAATCATGGAATCCCGACCGCTGTCGAAAACCAAACGCTGGCGACTGGTGCGCGTGACGGCAAAGAGCCGGCTGGTCGATTTGGCGGCCTTGCGAGCGGCCCGAGCCCAGAAAACCGAGGAGGCCACCGACTAACCCGTGTCTTTCTCTCCGGCAACCGCGATCGATTTGTATTGCGGAACCGGCGGCCAGAACACGATCCTTTGACGGTCAGGTGTGGTAGCGATGATCCAGATGCAAAGTCGACTCGCCGTGGCGGACAATACCGGTGCCAAAGAAGTGATGTGCATCAAGGTATTGGGAGGAACGCATCGGCGCACAGCCGGGATCGGTGACATCATAGTCTGTAGTATTAAGAGCGTGATCCCGGGCAGTGACCTGAAGAAGGGAACGGTGGTCCGGGCGGTGATCGTACGGTGCAAGCAACCGACACGGCGCGCCGATGGGAGCTACGTCCGCTTCGACGGCAATGCGGCGGTGATCATCGATACCGACAAGAACCCCCGCGGCACGCGGATTTTCGGCGCCGTTGCCCGAGAACTGCGTGAGCGAAATTTCATGAAAATCGTCAGCCTCGCAGGCGAGGTGGTCTGATGCATATTCGAATCGAAGACACGGTGGAAGTTCTCACCGGCGACGAACGGGGATCTCGCGGCCGAGTGCTGCGGGTCGACCATTCGACGGGCAAAGTGCTCGTGGAAGGCGTGAACCGGGTTTACAAGCACGTGCGGCGCAGCCAGCGCAACCCGCAGGGTGGCCGGCTCTCCCGCGAGATGCCCGTCTTCCTGTCCAACGTGATGTTGGTGTGCCAGGAGTGCGACGTAGCGACGCGGACCGGCGTGCGAACCGACAACGACGGCAGTAAACATCGCTATTGCAAGAAGTGCGGCAAGGCGATCGGCCAGATTGCCCCGCCCAAGAATCGCTAGACTAAAGTGACCGCTTGCCCCCCCAAAACGCCATGATCCCCCGATTACTCGAACAATACGAAAACGAGACGCTCCCGGCGCTGGAGCAGCACTGCGGCCGAACCAATCGGCTGTCGCTTCCCCGGTTGCGGAAGATCGTGGTCAACATGGGCGTTGGCAGCGCGGTCGCCGAAAAGAAATACATGGAAGAGGCGGTCCGGGCGATGACCGAAATCACCGGCCAAAAACCGATCGTTACGCTGGCCCGCAAATCGATCGCCGGGTTCCGGCTGCGAGAAGGAATGGCGATCGGGTGCAAGGTCACGTTGCGAGGAACGCGGATGTACGAGTTCCTCGACCGGTTGATCTCGCTGGCCTTGCCCCGGGTTCGCGACTTCCGCGGTTTGAATCCGAATGGATTTGACGGGCACGGGAACTACAGCCTCGGGTTGTCCGAACAACTGGTCTTCCCCGAACTCAACCCTGACCGGTTTACCCGTACCCAGGGAATGAATATCACGATGGTCGTGTCCACCGAAAGTGACGACGAGTCCCGCGAGTTGTTGCGCGGGCTCGGGATGCCGTTTCAGCGGCCGGCCGATCAAGGCTCCAACTAGAACACAGGCTCCAACGTAAAGGAACCGAGTGCATGGCGAGTAAGTCGAAAATCGCCAAAGCGTTGCGAACACCGAAGTACTCCAGCCGCCTGAACCGGCGATGCCGGATCTGCGGTCGACCGCGAGGAGTGTACCGCAAGTTCGGAATCTGTCGGATCTGTTTCCGCAATCTGGCAGATGCAGGCCTCATCCCAGGCGTTAAAAAGGCGAGCTGGTAAAGGGAATCCAAACATCATGATGACCGACCCCATCGCCGACATGTTGACCCGTATCCGCAATGCGGTGCGCGTCGAGCGGCCCCACGTGGAATTGCCCGTGTCGAAGGTCAAGCGCGGATTGGCGGAAGTCCTCAAACGCGAGGGCTATATCTGGGACTGGGAAGAACTCCCGTCGCTGCCGGCCAATCAGATCCGCTTGCACCTGAAATACGGCCCCAACGGAGAACGGGTTATCCGGCATCTGCGCCGGGTGAGCAAACCGGGACGCCGCGTCTACAGCCGCGCGACCGACCTGCGCCCCATCCTGGGGGGACTCGGTATCTGTGTCATTAGCACCAGTCGTGGTGTGATCAGTGACCGGGAAGCACGGCAAAGAAAACTCGGCGGCGAAGTCCTTTGTGAACTCTGGTAGCAGCCAACCGTAGAAACCACTGCGTGGAAAAGCAGCTATGTCCCGTATCGGAAAACAACCGGTCGTCGTCCCCGATAACGTCAAAGTCGACGTTTCCGGACGGACGGTCGCCATCGAAGGCCCCCTGGGTAAACTCCAGTGGGAACACGCGCCCCAAATCTCGGTGGCCCTGGACCAGGACACCAAGACCGTGGTCGTGGATCGCCAAGATGACCAGCGGCAGTCGCGGGCATTGCACGGGTTGACCCGCGCGTTGCTCCAGAACATGGTCGTCGGCGTGACGCAAGGATACGAGAAACGCCTGCAGATCGTCGGCGTCGGATACCTCGCCGCCGTGCTCGGCGACGTGCTCCAGTTGCGCGTCGGATTCGCCAACGAGTTACAGAAACCGATCCCCACCGGGCTCGACGTCACCTGCCCCGATCAACAGCATATCCTGATCAAGGGAATCGACAAGCAACTCGTGGGCCAGTTTGCCGCCGAGGTGCGAGCGCTACGCAAACCCGAACCGTACAAGGGCAAGGGAATCCGTTACGATGGAGAGATGGTCCGCCGCAAGGTCGGCAAGGCGGCCGTCAAGTAACGCCGCCGAAGAACACCGTCCGTCCCGACAAGCGGGAAAAAACCCGAATACGCTATCCAGTCAACGAGTATACGAGACCGAGCCGTGAAACGCGAAAAGCAAATCGGCAAACAGCGACAATGACGGCGATTTCGAGTGCGCAATCGGGTCCGGCGCGACTCGATCCGCCCCCGATTGAGCGTCTTCCGCAGCCACAAACATACCTACGCCCAAATTATCGACGACGACGGCGCGCGGACTCTGGTGGCGGCCAGCACCCGAGACAAGCAGGTGTCCGACCAGTGTCCCAACGGAGGCAACGTGGACGCCGCCAAGACGGTCGGCAAGATGTTGGCCGAGCGGGCCTTGGCCGCCGGAATCAAGGAAGTCGCCTTGGACCGCCGCGAGTACAAGTATCATGGCCGGATCGCGGCGCTGGCCGATGCCGCGCGGGAGGGCGGCCTCGTTCTCTGAGAATCTCGTGCTCCAAGAGGACTCGACGCCCGAACGTACCGAACCCGACCATCCACCATTCACCTCGCACGACGAAGCGTAAGCCATGGCTATCGACAGAAAACGCAAGCAGAAACGCGACGACGACAAAGATTCGACTCGGGGAGACCTGATCGACAAGGTCGTGAAAATCCGCCGTTGCGCCGCCGTGGTCAAAGGCGGACGCCGCTTCAGCTTCGCCGCCCTGGTGGTCGTCGGCGACGGCAAGGGCAAGGTGGGCTGGGGTTACGGCAAGGCCAACGAAGTCCCGCCGGCCGTGGAAAAGGCCTTCAAGGACGGCTCCCGTAGCATGGTCGACATCGCCATGGACGGAGGAACCATCCCCCACCTCTCCAAAGGACACTACGGAGCGGCCAAGGTCACGTTGGTCCCCGCCGGGCCGGGAACCGGAGTCATCGCCGGTGCCGCCGTCCGCGCCGTGTGCGAAGCCTGCGGCATCAAGGACATCCTCACCAAGAGCTTCGGAACCAACAACCCTATCAACCTCGTCAAGGCGACCATTGCGGCGCTGCAAGACTGTCGTTCGCAACACGAAGTCGAACGACTCCGGGGAGTTTCGCTGTCATGAATTTAGATGATATCCATCGCGGTATTCGCAAATACAAGAAACGCCGCCGTATCGGGCGGGGTGTCGGTTCGGGGTTGGGAAAAACCGCCGGCCGCGGCCACAAGGGACAACGTTCCCGGGCCGGCTTCTCGATGCACCCCACCTTCGAAGGCGGGCAGATGCCGCTGGTGCGCAGAATCCCCAAACGGGGCTTCAACAACCGCTGGGGGCAAACCGTCGCCGTGGTCAACGTTGCCGACCTCGAAGCACGCTTCGACAACGACGCCGAAGTCAATCCCGAGACCTTGCGAAGCAAGGATCTCGCCAAAGGACGTTACGATAAGCTCAAGGTGCTCGGCAACGGAGAGTTGACCAAGCGACTGAAAGTGGCCGCTCACATGTTCAGCAAGTCGGCACTGGAAAAGATCGAGCAAGCCGGCGGCCAGATCGTGGTTTTGCCCGGCAAGGCTCCGGTGGTGAAGAATAAGATGGCTCCCAAGAAACAAAAAGCCGGCGACTGATCCGGCCCCGCCAACGGAATTCAAAAGGAACGGGTCGCACGATGTGGGAAAAAGTTCGTACGATCTTCACGATCCCGGAACTGCGCCAAAAAATCTTTCTGACGCTGCTCTTCCTGGCGATCTATCGGATCGGGTGGCAGATTCCGCTGCCCATCGTCGACCAAGGAAAGATGTCGGCGTTCTTTAATAGCCAGGCAAACGCCCCCTTGGGTGACCTGATCAAACAGGTTGCCATCTTCAGCGCCAGCCAACTCAGCCAAACGACGATCTTCGGCCTGGGCATCATGCCCTACATCTCGGCTTCGATTATCTTCCAGTTGCTTGGTAGTGTGTGGCCGCCCCTGGAGCGTCTCCAGAAGGAGGGGGAAAGCGGGCGCCGAAAAATCAATGAGTATACCCGATATGCCACGGTGCTCATCTGCGTAATCCAGAGTTGGTTCTACGTCAATTTCTTGGTCGGCAACGACTTGGTACGCGATTTCGGAGGTGAAGGAATCGGCATCTGGTGGAAACTTACCGCCGTGATGACGATGACCGCCGGGACCGTGTTCTTGATGTGGCTGGGCGAGCAAATCGATGAATACGGGATCGGCAACGGGATCAGCCTCCTGATCATGGCCGGTATCCTCGCTCGAATGCCCCGCGCCGGCGTCGACCTGCTGGAGCCGATGATCAAGGAAGGAGCCGTCAAACTCGGCGGCTCGTCGGGAATCGAAATCCTGCTGGTGTTGGCGGGACTGTTTGTCGGCGTGGTGGCCGGCGTGGTCTTCATTACCCAAGGCCAACGCCGCATTCCCACCCAAAGCGCCAAGCACGTCCGCGGTCGCCGCGTCTACGGCGGCTCGCGCCAGTACCTGCCCCTGCGAGTCAATCAGGCCGGCGTCATGCCGATCATCTTCGCCAGCAGCCTGCTGCTCTTCCCGTCGGTCATCCTCCGCTACATCACGGCGATGTCGTTCGAGTCGGCCTTCTGGGGGAACTTCTGGCGATCCATCGGCGAGGCGTTCCAGCGAGGCGACTCCTTCGTCTACAACTTGCTGTACGTCGTGATGATCTACTTCTTCTGCTACTTCTGGACGGCGATCACGTTCAACCCCAAGGACATGGCCGACAACCTGAAAAACTACGGTACGTTTATCCCCGGCTATCGCCCCGGAAAGCGAACCGCCGACTACCTGGAAAAGGTCATGGTCCGAATCACCTACGTCGGTGCCGGATTCCTTTCCCTGGTGGCCATCCTCCCGACCGTCGTCGCGACCTGGCTGGGGGTCGACTACACCATAGCCAGCTTCTTCGGTGGGACCGGACTGTTGATCGCCGTCAGCGTTGCCTTCGATCTGGTTCAAAAAATCGACAGCCATCTGGTGATGCGCAATTACAAAGGCCTGCTGGAAAGGTCCTAGCAGACCGTTTTCAGAGGACTTCCACTATGCGAATCGTGTTTATCGGACCACCGGGCGCCGGAAAAGGAACACAAGCCGAGCGGATGATCGACCGGTTCGGCATCACGCACTTGTCGACCGGCGACATGCTCCGCGCCGCCCGCCAGGCGAAGACCGAGGTGGGCTGCAAGGCCGACGAGTATATGTCCGCCGGCCAGCTCGTGCCCGACGACATCATCCTCGCGGTGATCGCCGACCGTCTTACCCAGGACGACTGCCAGGGCGGATACCTGCTGGACGGTTTCCCCCGGACCCTCGGTCAGGCCGAGGCGCTGGATCGCATGCTCGTCCAGCAGCAGACCCCGCTGGACGTCGTGCTCGAACTGCAGGTCGCCGAGGACGAACTGTTCTCCCGGCTGGCCGGACGCGGCCGTGCCGACGACAAACCCGAGGTGATCCGCCAGCGACTCGTCGCCTATCGCCAACAGACCCAACCCTTGCTGGAGTTTTACGGCAAGCAGGGTCTGCTCGTGAGTATCGACGGGCTGGGTACTCCGGAGGATATCTTCGAGCGGATTACGGCCGCTCTGGACGCGCTTGAGCAAGACTGAAGGCCGAGACGGAAAACAGCGGGAGAGCGGACCCTTGCCCACGCCACGTGAAATCCTACGTTCGCCACGCGAGATCGCTTTGATGCGTAAGGCGGGTTCCGTGGTCTGGGAAGCACACAAGATCGCCGCCGGGATGCTCCAGCCGGGCGTGACCACGGCGGAGGTCGATGCGGCCGTCGAGCGATGCTTTCAAGAGAGTGATGCCGAATCTCTCTTCAAAGGGTATCCCGGTCGCGTTCCCTTTCCGGCGGTCACCTGTATGTCGGTCAACGAGGAGGTCGTCCATGGCATCCCCGGCAGCCGAAAGCTGGTCGAGGGCGACATCGTCAGCATCGACACCGGCTGTAAAGTGAATGGCTGGTGCGGTGACGCCGCCGTGACCCACCCGATCGGAGAGGTCGACCCGGAGGTCCGCCGCCTGCTCGACATTACCCGTGGCGTCCTCGACCTGGCCATCGAGCTGATGGGCACGAAATCGCTCTGGAGCGAGGTGGCCGAGGAGATGCAGACTTTCGTTCGCGACGCGGGTTTCTCGGTGGTGGAGAATTTCGTCGGCCACGGGATCGGACGCCAGATGCATGAAGATCCTCAGGTCCCCAATTTCGCCAACGAGCACTTTCGACGGACCGGCGATTTTCGCCTATTACCCGGTCGAGTTCTGGCTGTCGAACCGATGGTCAATATGGGCAAGAAGCGGGTTCGCGTTCAAACCGACCATTGGAC
Organism: Planctomycetota bacterium; assembly: GCA_013202535.1. Classification (GTDB taxonomy): domain Bacteria; phylum Planctomycetota; class Planctomycetia; order Pirellulales; family Thermoguttaceae; genus JABMRP01. The sequence continues at coordinate 8,106 of JABMRP010000037.1, read as the reverse complement.
GCAAAGCACGGCGGACGGTAAACCGAGTGCTCACTTTGAGCACACGATCGCGATTACCGAATCGGGGACGGATGTCCTCACCGCGGGCCCAAACGGGGAAGGATGGGAAGCATACGCAGAGTAAAGGGCTTTCAGTGACCCCGCTGGGCTACCCCCCCGACCGAATTGACCGATGGCGAAACAGAACTCGCCAAGAATCTTCTCCAGCGGGGCTTGAAACAACACCCGCTTACCGCTTATATTGAGGAACTTCGACCTCATTATTCCAGATCCCTGTAGTGTAACCGCCATGAAAGTCCGAGCGAGCGTCAAGCGAATCTGCGAGAACTGCAAGGTGGTCCGCCGCCGCGGCGTGGTGCGGGTTATCTGCTCCAACCCCCGTCACAAGCAGCGTCAGGGCTGATTGCCTTGGGGGTCGAGGGAACAGTTTGAGACAACGGGCCGTCTAGGGCGGCCATCAATGGGAGTTATCAGGTATGCCGCGTTTGATGGGTGTCGATATTCCGAATGACCGGCCGGCGGTCGTCTCGTTGACCTACCTCTTCGGAGTAGGACCTAGAATCGCCCGCCAGTTGTGCCACAAGGCAGGTATTAACCCGAAGGCCCGGGCTCGCGAACTGCACGAAGACGAGTTGGCCCGGCTGGCCGCGATCCTCGACAAGGATTACGTGGTCGAGGGACAGCTCCGTCGGCAAGTGAATCAAAACATAGTGCGGCTGCGGGACATCGGCTGCTATCGAGGTCTGCGTCACCGTCGCGGTCTGCCCGTTCGTGGACAGCGGACGCGAACCAACGCACGAACTCGCAAGGGCCCGAAGAAAACGGTCGCCGGCAAGAAGGGCGTGAAGGATCTCCGGTAAGCGCGTAAACCAAGCCCTGCGTAAACCAGCCTTGGCGCCAGCCGACCCAGTCAACCAGGAGTACAGCAAGCGGTGGCGAAATCGAAACGACGGAAGATACGCCGCAACGTGACGGCGGGTGTCGCCCACATCAAGGCGACCTTCAACAACACGACGGTAACAATCACCGACACCAAGGGAGACGCCCTGTGCTGGTCCAGCGCCGGCACGAGCGGCTTCAAGGGCAGTCGGAAGAGCACGCCGTTCGCCGGCCAGTTGGCCGCGCAACAGGCTGCCGAGAAGGCCGTGAAGTTCGGGGTGAAAGAAGTCGACGTGAAGGTGAAAGGGCCGGGTAGCGGGCGCGAGAGTGCCATCACGGCGCTGCAAGCGGCCGGACTAAAGATCAAGTCGATCGAGGACGTGACCCCGCTACCGCACAACGGATGCCGCCCGAAGAAACGCCGGCGCGTTTGACGGCTTCCCGCCATGGCGCCGGCTCCCCGCCGGAAGCAACCGGTGGGGAGGCGGGGGACATCGAGCGGTCGGGGTTTCCATACCACACACATATCGCTTTGAGTTGGATCGAGTATGGCTCGTTATAACGGAGCAGTTTGTCGAAAGTGTCGCCGCGAGGGCATGAAACTGTTCCTCAAAGGTACGCGGTGCGACACGCCCAAATGTGGATTCGAGCGGCGCGAAATGCCGCCGGGACAGCAGCAGTTTCGCCGCGGTAAGATGACCGATTATGCGATACATCTGCGCGAAAAACAGAAAGTAAAGAACTACTACGGGGTCCTGGAGAGCCAATTCCGCCGCTACTTCGGCCGGGCCGAACGCGCCAAGGGGAATACTGGTGAAGTGCTCATGAGCCTGCTGGAGCGCCGGCTGGACAACGTCGTCGCCCGCTTGGGATTCGGCTTGAGTCGGAGTCAGGCCAGGCAGATCGTCGCGCACGGACACATCACGGTGAATAACCGCCGAGTGGATGTCCCCAGCTTTCTGACAAGGCCGGGTGACGTCATCCGCGTGAAAGACCGGCCCAAGAGCGCCGGAATCGTTCAGGCCTGCCTGGCCGAAAGTCGGCACGATGTTCCGGATTTTCTGGCGCGGGTGGATGGGCCGCCGCTGGAGGGGCACGTCGTGCGATTCCCGGAAATCGCCGATGTTTCGGTCCCCGTTCAGGCCCAACTGATCGTCGAGCTTTGCTCGAAATAGGACAGGCCAATAGCAACTCACCGCCGGTCGGCCCGGCGCGTTTGTATCTTGTGTTTCGTGGAGCCGGGTGATTCTTCAAAGCCGCTAGTGGATCGGGAGGCTATCTATGCGTATTCGATGGCGCGGGCTTGAACTCCCCAGCCGAGTTGCATGCGAGCGGGAAACGCTAACGCCGGTATACGGCAAGTTCGTCGCCGAGCCGTTCGAGCGAGGATTTGGCGTAACGATCGGGAACAGTCTCCGGCGGATTCTGCTGTCCAGCCTGGAAGGCAGCGCCGTGACGCAAGTCAAAATCCATAACGCGCAGCACGAATTTTCGACGCTGCCCGGCGTGGTCGAAGACGTCACCGACATCACGCTCAACGTTAAGTCGCTGGTGGTGAAGAACCGTAGCGAGCAGACGAGAGTCGTGCGCGTCGAGAAGAATACCAAAGGGGTCGTCAGCGGTGCCGACGTCCAGACCGACCAGCAGGTCGAGGTGATCGACACCAGCCATGTAATCGCCACGCTGACCGACGACGTGCCGTTTGTCATGGAATTGGTGGTCAACAACGGCCGGGGCTACGTGCCCGCAACCGAACATACCCCGCAAGCGCAGGAAATCGGTATTATCCCCATCGATGCGGTGTTCAGTCCGGTCACTCGCGTACGCTACGACGTCGAGGAAACGCGCGTCGGCCAGAAGACCAACTACGACAAGCTGACGCTGGAGATCTGGACCGATGGTTCGATCGGCCCGGAAATGGCGCTGGTCGAAGCCGCCAAGATCGCCCGAAAGCACCTCAACCCCTTCGTCCAGTTCAACGAACTCGGCGGCCAGGTGTTCTCCGAACCCCGCTCGGCCTCCGGAGTGATCGACGCGGCTACCGAAACCAAGCTGGCCATGAGCATGGCCGATCTGAACCTCTCGGTTCGGGCAACGAATTGCCTGGAATCGGAGAATATCCACACGGTGCGCGACCTGGTCTCGCGCAGCGAAGACCAGTTGCTGGAGGTACGCAATTTCGGCGAAACGACAATGACCGAAGTTCGCGAGAAGCTGGCCGAATTGAACCTCCACCTGGGAATGAGACTGCCCGCCACGCCGATGTCGTAGCCGACGGTCTCCCGAGAAACAGCCCGGGGCCGCTTTCGTCCCGAACACCGCACATAGCATCCTTTACCGACGACAGAACGAAACCATGCGACACAGAAGACGAGGCCGCACGCTGGGACGGTCGCCCAGTCATCAGCGGGCCCTGCTGAAGAATCTGGCCAGCGCGCTGTTCCTTACCGAGCGAGACGCCGAGAACGACGACAACGCGCCGAAGGTCAAAGGCCGCATCGTCACCACTCTGCAAAAGGCTAAGGAAGTGAGGCCCCTGGTCGAGCGATGCGTCACGCTCGCCCGTCGAGCCCTGCCGCACCAAAAAGCAGCCGACGCACTGGAAACCGACGCCGAGCGCTCCAGCGAGCAATGGCGGACCTGGCGCAAGAGCGACTCCTGGCGGGAGTGGAACCAAGCCGTCGCCCCCGTGCTCGCCGCCCGGCGCCGCGCCATCAAATTGTTGGGCGACAAGCAGGCCGTTGCGATCCTCTTCGATGAAATCGGCCCCCGATACGCCGACCGTCCCGGCGGCTACACGCGCGTGGTTCGGCTGGCCACTCCCCGCCTGGGAGATGCCGGCACCCGAGCCATCCTCGAATTCGTCGGGGTAGGCGATCGCGACCGAGTTCGCCAGAAGGCACAGCGACCCGCATTCGACTCCGACACCGAAGACACGGCGACCGACGCCGATCAGGCCGCGCCGCCGGAAGATGAGGCCGGTGCCGAAGCGGCCGCCACCGACGAAGCCGCCACCGACGAAGCCCCGGCAGAGGAAACCCCGGCAGAGGAAACCCCGGCCGAGGAAACCCCGGCGGAAGACAACGCGGCGGAAGACAACGCGGCGGAAGACAACGCGAAGTAGTCGCTGTCGGCCCAGCCGTCTCGTTTGCGATCTCTCAAGCAGCCCGTTAGAATGCACAAGTAGCCTAACTTGTGTTCTCCAACGGGCTGTTGGCGTATTCCGACGGTACCAGATCACGGATCGATGATGAGGCCCCGACGGACCGACAGCGCCCGGGTCGCCCAACCCGGCTTCGACTTCACCGGTCATATCCGCCGCCTCTGCGGCGACATGGTCCGTCGCGTGGATCGGTTGCGGCACATCGATCTCGATCGTCTGGCCGTCGGGTTTCGTCAGACGCGCAGCCGGACAACCCACGGCATGTTTGCGTCGTTGACCGGCATGCGGTTCGCGGGCGGCCAGCCACACACGGTTCGCGGCGGCCGAAAATGGGGAATCCAGAGGCTGCTCGGCCCCGGCGGCCGTGAAATGCTCTATCTGCTGGAGTTCTACCTCCCCCGGTTTCTCGACTTGCCCTTTCGCGAGAAGCTGACCACCGTGGTCCACGAACTGTGGCACGTCAGCCCCCGATTCGACGGCGACGTGCGACGCCACAAGGGCCGCTGCTACATCCACGGCAGTTCGCAGAAGCAATACGACGCCCTGGTCGGTACGCTGGTGGACCAATGGCTCCGTCTCGACCCGCCGGAAGCCCTCTACCATTTCCTCCGCGACGACTTCCACACCCTATCCCACCGCCACGGCCACATCCACGGCACGAAGGTCCGCAGCCCCAAGCTGATCCCGCTGGCGGTCCGATAGCCCGAACGGACTTACGGAATCTTCGTAAAGTCTTTCTCTTCAATGGGTTCTGGCGAACGTAGCTACAAACCCATGAATAATTCGGGTTAATTTCACGCATGGTGTCGCCCCGCGGTCCGTTCTGGCCATATATGGGTATTACAACCCATTTCATAGGAGACAGAACCATGATCAGGCGTTTTTTCACGACCGTTGCTCCGCTGCTTGTTTTCACGCTTACCCCCCTGGCTGCGTTGGCTCAAGGTAGCGATACCTGGGTCGACATCGGTTCCGGCAGTGCCAATGCCGGTGCGAGCACTGACGCTCCTTTTGGAATCGCCCGAACCGAAACCCGCGTCGGGCGGGTCAACGTCGGACGTGGCCTGGCCATCGGCATGGGCCCCAACGGCCTGACGCTCTCCCACACCATCGGTGTCGGGCAGAACGGCATGGGCGCCGCCCACAACTTCAACATGTCGATCGGTCGCGAAGGGACCAACGTCGGACACGGTGCCGTCGTGACCGCCGGTCCGGGCTCTCGCGTGTTTGCCGGCGGCAACACCCGGATCGATCGCGACGGACCCCGAGGAGGCAGCCGCGTCGGTGGCACCGGGCCATTCACCAGAGCTTGGACGGAAAGTCGTACCCGTCGCACCCCCTTACGATGGCGTTGAACTTCACAGACCGTGCAAACCAAAATCACCCCTTTTAACCTAGGAGAAGTCTCATGTTCTACCGTAGTCTTTCGTTTGTCTGCCTGGCGGCGCTGGCCGTCGGATCCACCGTCGCCGCCCAGGACATGTTAGGGCCGATCGACGTGCAATCGCTTCGAGCCCGGACGTTGGGCGAGGTATTGCCCGGGGCCATGGCCGAGTCGATGATGGCCGAGCCGGACATGACGGCCATGCCTTGCGACAACGCCCAGTCGTGGGGAGTCGTTTTGGGTGAAATCCCCGAACTGCTCTACATCCACTGCCCGGCGCTTCAGGACGGCCGCGGACTGCTGATCACCCACGTTTGCCAGTACTCTCCGGCAGAAGAAGCCGGTCTGGTTTCCGGCCAGATTCTCTTGCAGGTCGGCGAGCAGGTGTTGTACAAGCCGGCCGATCTGCCGGTGCTTTGCCGCCCGGCCAAGGTCGCCCTGTTGGACGAGGGCAAAGTAGTCGAGGCGACGCTGGCTCCGGTCGCGATTGACGCAGCCGTTCCGGATCGCGAGATGCGAGGCTTTTCGGCGGAGCGTTTTCGGATGCCCGCCACCCGCGGCCTGTCGACCACCAGCGCCACTTCCAGCAGCGACTCGCAGCAGGCGATCGCCATCGGTCTTACCAACGGCCGGTACAAGATCGAGGCGATGGACGTCGACGGCAAAGTGAAACTGCAAGGGACGCGAACGGAAATCAACCGGCAACTCAAGAGCGTGCCCAAGCCGCTCCGCCAGGCCATCCAGAGCCGCTTGCCGCGGACGACCGACGCCTACTAACCCGTTCTTTTAGGATTCGTTTTCCATCGTTTACCCCACACTCTCGTACGTTACCCAAGATTGAGAAGGAGATTTGAAATGAAACGTTTTGCACTCACCCTGGCTTGTGTCGCGGTCCTCGGACTGGCCGCGGAAGTCCACGCTCAAGTAGTCGCCGAAAGTTACTCCAACGGCGGCGTGGCCACGTCCAACGCCACCGGCTACGGCAACACGCAGGTCAACGCCATCTCTTCGGCCACTAACGGCGGCCGAGCCCATGCCGAAATCGTCGGCGACGGCCGCTTCGGCGGTCGGGCCACCGGCTCAAGCATCGCCGCGGCCAACGCCGGTGTCGCCGTCAGCCGTGGCGAGAGTGTCGCCCGCGGTTGGGGCGCCCGCTCGCACGTCGAGTCGGTCGCCGGTGCCGACCACGGTGTGGCCATCTCCAACGGCAGCGCCCGCGCCTTGGGCAACGGCCTGGCGATCAGCCGCAGCAACGCCTTCGGGACCCGTGGCTTCGCCCGCTCCGACAGCCGGGCCAACGCTCGCGGCCTCTTCGGCGGACGCGCCGTGGCCGTCTCCGATTCGACTGCCGACGCCCTGTTCGGCCGGGCAACCAGCCGCAGTCAGGCCAACGCCACGGGGCTGTTTGGCGGCCGCGCCGTCAGCCGCAGCGAAGCGATCGGTCTGGGTTGGGGTCGCAACCGCAACGCCGACGCCCGAGCCAACTCCGAAGCCCGTTGGGGCGGCTCCAGCCAGTCCGACGCCTTCCATCTCGACTTCTAAGCCCCCCTGTTAACTCCCCCCCAAAGCCCAACGCCCCGGAGGATCTTCCTTCGGGGCGTTTTTCGTTGGGCCCGTGAGAACTGCCCTTGAATCGACCGGCCGATTTCGGTACAAGTCCGCGGTCTACCTTTTCTTGCTGATATTCACACCGCAAAACGGCTTTGCCGGGAGGCGTTCCCATGCGCTCTGCCTGTCGATCGATTCTCGTGTTGGGGCTGGGGCTGGCGGCTCTGAGTCTGGCTCTTCCCGCCGTCGCCCAAACCGCGTCGCCCGTGTTCCCCTACAAGGCGTATATCTCGGCCAACGGCGTCTATGTGCGCAGCGGCCCGGGTCGAAACTACTACCCGACCGAAAAAATGAAAGAAGGGCAGGAGATCGAGGTCTATCGGCACGATCCGGGCGGATGGTACGCCATCAAACCGCCGGAGGGCAGCTTCACCTGGGTCGCGGCCCGGTACCTCAAACCCGAGAGTGAGAACCTCGCCTCGGTGATCGGCGATCGCGTGGCCGCGCGCGTGGGCAGCCGGTTCAGCAACATTCGCGACGTCATTCAGCTTCGGCTCGATCGGGAAGAGACCGTCGAACTGTTGGGCGCCGAGCCGCAAGGCGTCGGCGCGCAGGCCGAGATCTGGTGCCGGATTTCGCCGCCGGCGGGCGAGTTTCGCTGGGTTCACGGCAAGTACGTCGATGCGAACTTCCCCCATTCGGGCATTCGCAAGACCGGCCCACGGCACACGCCGGCCGGCACCTCGGATCACGAAGGGCAAGCGGTCGCTCATTCGGAACCACCCACCGATCGCAGCTCGATCACGCCGGCCGCCGTCGTGCGGGCCTTTGAGGAAGACGCCCCCGCCGACCAAACACGGCAGCCCTCGCCTCAACCGGTGTCCCGTGCGGAGAGCCGATGGAACGACGATCTTCAGGAGGAAATCGAAGATATTGATCTCGAACTCTCGGTGATGCTGGCCGAGGAGGCTTCGGTCTGGGAATTCAGCGAGTTGGCCGCGCGTGCGCGGACGGTGATAGATCGAGCGGAAACGGCCCTACAACGGGGCCGCGCCCGGGTGCTGATCAATAAGATCGCCCGCTCCGACGATATCCGTCGCCGCTATCAGCAAGTGCATGCCATGCGCGAAGT
>JABMRP010000294.1 GCA_013202535.1 Planctomycetota bacterium | reverse complement strand
TGCGGCGCGACCGGTTCGCCGAGCACGGCCATGGGCAGCGAACCGGGGCGCAGCGGAGCGCTTTTCTTGTCCTCATGACAACCGACGCATGAGCGCGTCACGCCGGGTGCCGCCTGCACGAACGTGCGCATCCGTTGCACTTCGCGGCCCTCGGCATCGAGCGCCTCGAAGTAGACGGCCCGGCCGGCGGGTACCTCGAAGTAGGCCGATCCGTCGGGCTCGACCGGCACGACCCCCAAGATGTTTTTGACGATATAGGCTCCCTGCCAACTGACCAGGAAGGCCTGATTCCACCAGCGGCCTCCCGGCGGAAGACCACTGATCCGGGCCGTTTCCTCGACCACGCGCAACTGCTTGATCTGGCCCCGCTCGACGCCTTCGAGCCCTTCGTACACGTCGACCAGCAGGAACCGGCCCGGCTGCTGTTTGCCCGGCTCTTCTCGGCCCGGGTTGGGGCTGACGGTTGTGGGGCGCGGCCGCGGTTTGACCGGCGACGGAGCGAAGCAGGAGATTTCCACATCGGCGTAAACCAGTTCGCGGTTACCCCGGCGATCGACCAACTCAATGATCCCGTGCCCGGAGATGGCGTTGTTGCTCATCAACACGTCGTCGGCCGACAGGGCCCACGGGTCGCACGGCGCGACGCGCAGCCCCTGGTCCATTTCGATCGGATATTCCGGCGTGAAATTGAAGACGGCGCCCAGGTCGTTCTTGCCCATCGTCATGTCGATCATGCCGATGGCTCCCACGGCCTGGCCGTTGTGCGGCGTGAGCGAGGCGACGACCATCTGCTGGTGCGGCACGGCCTGCACGTCCAATACGGCGGTCGGCTTGGCCAGATTGTTGGCAAACAGGGCCTCTTCCATCCGCCCGTCGGGCAACATGGTCCACAGGCTCTGCATGTAGAGAGCCGTCTTGTCGACGTACTCCCAACGGCCGTACACCACGCGACCGTCGGGCAATACGGCCGGGTCGAATTCGGTCACGTTGTTCGTGGAAATCGGCTGGATGTCGCTGCCGTCGCCGTTCATCGTGTGTAGCGTGTCGACCCCCGAGTTGAAACACGGGACCAACGCCCGGGGACGCGTCGAGGTGAATACGATCCGGTCGTCGGGCAGATAGGCGGGCGTGATGTCGTGATACTTGTCGCTGGCCGTGAGCCGGCGCAGGCCCTGACCATCGACGCCGATCTCGTAGATGCTGGTCATCGCCGACTGGTCGGGCTTGTAGGCAAACAGCAGTCGGCCGGCGTCCCAATGGAGTTCCGCATCGCGGTAAACGCCGGCGCCGAGCGTTTGGTTGGTCGCGGAGTCGATGACGGCGCGGGGCTCGGCGCCCGGTTGCGGATTGAACGGTTCTTCCAACACGTAGATCCCGCCGCCGGGGTGCCAGGTGTAGTAGTCGTCGTAAATGTGAGCGGCGAAGTACGGGTGTTGTTTCACCAACAGCAGCGGCGCATCGAGCATGCTCAGGTGCAGCCGGGCGCGAAGCTCGCGGGCCCGATTGTGAAGTTTCCGCCATGCGCTTCGATCGGCCGGCGAAGTTTGCCGGGCTTCGGCCTCCAGGGCCGCGATCTGCTCCGCCGAGGGCGCGGCGGCCAGTTTCGTCGAGCCGAGCGCAGTGGATCGCGTGGCCATCTTTCGGGCTTCGGCCAATGTGGCGGCGATCGACTCCAGATAGACGAATCCCTGAGCGGTAAACGTCTTGCCCTCGGCCGTGGTTTGCCACTGGTACGGGTAAACGGCCGGGTCTTCCTTGGCGGTCAGGTTTTCGCTCGCCGCCGGTGTTGTTTTGCCAGGTTCGATCACGGCCGAGGCGAGCTGTACGCGACCATCGTCGGTGATCGAAGTCGTCAGCCGCGCGGCCCAGTTCGCGCGAACCAGCCGCACACCGATCGGATCGAGCCACAGCGACCGGAACTTCCCGTCGCGTTTTCCCGTAGCGGCCACTTGGTGTAACCCCAAGCGGTCGAACCCGGCGGGCAACTTGCCTTCGATGCGCCGGGCCGTCTCGACCGGAAACGTCAGCGCCACGTCGC
>JABMRP010000293.1 GCA_013202535.1 Planctomycetota bacterium | reverse complement strand
CATCTCGACCGAGCCGGTCAGATACGCGGCCAGCCCGGCCCCAACGAGCAGGGTCAAGGCAAGATGGCGTCGGTGCGGGTCGTCAAAGATGCCGAACATGGGAGCCGGTCGTGGGGTGGACATGGATCGCCCGGAATGCACCTCACAGCATACCGGCCGCCACCGAGCGATGCAAACGGCGGCGCCGCGGACGGGATGGTCCTTGATTGATGGTCTTTTGGGTGGGTATGATGACGCTGGCTCGTCGGTTATGTTTTCCTGCTGGTCCCGACCCGGGAAATGCCGAAAAACCAAGTACCGACAAGTGGCCCGAGGTCTGCCCGTACCCTACAATTGAAAGTCCTCCACGAAACGAACCGTGGTATCCGACAAAAGAAGATTCCCATGACAGCGCGTATGAAGCAGGCCGGACTGCCGCTCTTAGCGGTGGCACTGATTACCGGTGTGATCGGTTACATTCTTGGCTGCACTCGCGAACAACGCGAGAAGAAGGCCCAGGCCGTGGCACAGGATGCGCCGCCGGAAGCGAAAGCGCCGGCGCCGTCTCCGGGATCCGCGCAGCCAAGCTCCGCTGCCAGTAGCGTCGTCACGGACCCGAGCGGCACGGCACCGGACCGCAAGATCTATTATCCGGGCACCGAGGCGCTGGGAGAGGAAGAGATACGCATCGTCGCGCTGGGGACCGGGATGCCGCTGGCCCGTCGCAGTCAGGCGGCCACCAGTTGGCTGGTGGAGTTGGGCAACGGTGAAAAGTTTCTGTTCGACGTCGGCACGGGCTCCCAAGCGAACTTCACCGCACAGATGATCCCCTTCGACTTTGTAACCAAGGTCATTCTGAGTCACCTGCACACCGACCACTGGGGCGACCTGGCGAGTCTTTGGGCAGGCGGCTGGACGGCGGGCCGGACCCGTGCGTTGGAGATCTGGGGCCCCAGCGGTGCGACCGAAGAGATGGGGACCAAGTACGCCGTCGAACATTTCCTCAAGGCGTACAATTGGGACAATATGACGCGATTGGCGAATCTCAACTCCGCGCCGGGAAAGATCGAAGTTCACGAGTTCGACTACAAGGGTGAGAACCAGATCATCTACGAACAGAACGGCGTGACGATCCGCTCCTGGCCGGCAATCCACGCGGGAGACGGTGCGGTAAGCTTCGCACTGTACTGGAAGGGTATGAAGGTCGTCATCGGTGGCGACACCATGCCCAACACGTGGTACCTCAAGTACGCCGCGGACGCCGACGTGGCGATTCACGAAGCGTTCATGACGCCCGATCTTCTGGTCAAGCTTTACAACCAGTCTCCGCCGACCGCGCTGGGCGTGGGAACCTACGTGCATACCTCGCCGCAGGCGTTCGGCAAGGTGATGAGCACGATCAAGCCCAAGCACGCGATCGCATACCACTTCTTCAATGAGGCCGATACGCTGCCCCAAATGCTCGCGATGGTTCGCGAGACCTATGACGGGCCGCTGACCATGGCCGAGGACAACTTGGTCTGGAACATCACCAAGGCCAATATCCGCGTGCGCAAGTCGGTCTCCGACGACGAAGCCTGGTCGGTGCAAGGACCCACCAAACCGCAACCGCCGGATCGCACCGTGCCCGATCAATTGTCCAAGGAGATGCTCGCCGGGCGCTGGAACGTGGACGACGTCCAAAAAGAGATGATCGATGCGTTCAAGGCGAAGTACGGCATGGAGTAGGCGGTGCTTCCCGTGGAATCGCGAAAACGGACTGCCATCAGCGGCCTTTTGTGCGCCGGCGGCAGGTTCCCACCTCTGGAACGGCTCCTCGGGGTTTTGCATGAAGAAGCGATGTCTACTCCTGGCGTTGCTCGCCGTTTGCGGTTCATGCGCTCCCGCGATTGCCGACTGGATCAACCTCTCGGGCGCCCAGCACGCGACAAACATTGCCGAGATCCGTATCAACGACGATCATGTCAAGGTCGATCTTGAGATCTTCGTCGGCGACTTGATGGCCTTCGATCGGCTCATTCCCGATGAATTCTTTGAAGGAACCGACATCCAAAGGCCTCCCGCGGCCGATCGTCTGCGAGCGTTCGCCCGGGAAGACTTTCAGATCAAGACCGATACGGGGCAGACGCTGGAGGCGCAGCTTGAACTGATTGAGTGGCGGCTCAGAAAGGAACGTGCATCTCGCTATCCGTGGAAAACCAATCCCTACACCGGGCAGCCCATGCCCGGACCTCCCGAGGACAAGCGGGTGCTCTATGCCGAGCTTGTCTATCCCTTGGGGCAGCGACCGGCGGCGCTGACGATCGTCCCGCCGTTGGACGAGCAGCGGAGGAGCAAGGCGTCGATCGGTTTCATGACCTATCACAAGGGCGTGCCGATTCACGATTTCAAGTATCTCAGCGGGCCGTCCATGGTGACGCTCGACTGGGAGGATCCCTGGTATTCGGCGTTCGACAACAAAGCCCTGAAGCGATGGCAGACGGGCGGAGTGATGTCGTTTCTCTATATCGAGCCCTATGAAGTGCGCCACGAGATCCTGGCCCGAGTGAAAGACGTTTCGGCGTGGATGGATCTCGAGTTGCAGGGAGACGACTTCATCGAAGCGGATGAAAACGGACCGCTGAAGCGGCGCGTCGGCGAGTTCTTTCTGAAACGTGACAAAGTCCTCGTCGACGGAAAACAACTCAAGCCGATCCTCGACCGCGTCTCCTTCGTCAAGTACTCGCCGACGGCTTCCGTATTCGTCGCACAGCCGGAGCAGATGCCGATCGACACGGCCATGGTCGGCGTGATCATCACGTATTTGACCCCGGGGATACCGCAGGAGGTGCGATGCGAGTGGGACCTCTGGTCGGATCACGTTGACAAGGTTCCGACCGACGCGATCGATCCGGCGGGCGGGTTTCCTTCCTATGTGACACCCCAGGACAACGAACAGGTGTGGACGAATTTTCTCAAGAAGTACACCATCCCGACCGTCGAGAAGGTTGCGGTTGCCGAGTCGCTGCACGGTTTCCGCTTGCCGCTGGGTAGCCTCGTCTGCGGGAT
>JABMRP010000292.1 GCA_013202535.1 Planctomycetota bacterium | reverse complement strand
GCGGCCCCGTCGGCTTGCATCCGCGCGACGCTCGCCCGGCACATCTTCCAACATGCCTCGCGGACCGAAAGAATATCGTGGCTGCCCAGCCGGACGATCTCGGTGATCGACAGATCCTCGACCCGGACGTTGCCGGCCAACAGCACCCCGCCCACCTCCTGGGCCGGGGCAGAACGCGATTGCAGCAGCTTCCACACCGTCTCGGCGGGGACCGCCTTGAGGCAATCGACCAAATCTTCCCGCAAAACCAGCGACGTATGCGAAGGCACTCCCTCGGGCGCCCCGGGCACCAGCAACTTATCGAGGAGCCGCTCGGCAATCCGCCGCCCGAACACACCGTCGGCCATCGCCAGCCGGGCCACGACCGGGCGGATCGTCTGGCGAATGTCGGCAAACTCGTGTCGCACCAGCGCGATCAGCAAGTCGAGGCTTCGCTTGAGCACGTCGTCGGGCAATTGTCCGATGATCCGCACGCCGACGCTTCGCACCGGTGCATGATCGGCACTGAGCAACGCCTGCAGGATGTCGCTGGGCGGATGACGCGACATCGCGGGACTGGCCAGCACCAGATCGCCGGCCAGTTGCTGCAACTCGGCCAGCGGATGGGCCAGCAGATCGCGAATCACGTCTTCGCCGACTTCGGTCAGGTGCCGGCCGAATACTTGCAGCAGCGTTTGGGCCACGTCGGCGGCCACAGGGCCGTCTTCGGATCCCAGCGACAGCAGCAAGGCAAACAGCCGCCCGACCAGCGCCTGGGCCATCGTATGGTTGAGCGAAACGGCCCGCAACGACTCGCGAGCCACCGCCCGGGTGTCGGCATACGGACTGCCGCAGAGCGACGCGGCGAAGTCGGTATCATCGAATAGCACGGTCCGCTGGGCTTCAATCCACTGGTGCGCCTGCCGGCGTGCCCGATCGATCCGGCAGTTGGCCAGGGCCAGCACCAATTGGGCGTCGGGACGCGACGGATCGTAACGCGCCACGGCCAGGTCGAAGCCCAGCGCGGCGGTCACTTCGTAGTCGGACGTCAACAACGCCACCAGCGCGTCGATGGGAAGCTGCCGGCAGAAATCCTCACACGCCCGAAGCGCCTTGGCCGCGAAGTTGTGGACCGGCTCGCATCGGCTCTCGGCGAGCAATCGCAGGAGCAACTCGGGCGCTCGCTCCCAGATGGCGGGAAAGGCCTCTTCTCGCACGTCCGGCACTTCGCCGCCCGGCTCGTAGGGAGCGGTACACACAAAGTACTTTCGCCCGCTGTCGGCCCGGTATCGCGGACTGTGGTGATAGAGGATTTGGTTCAGTGCCCAGTACGCCGCGTAGCGATCCCAGCGGATCTGGTAGCTGCGGTAACCCCGGCCTCGCGAGTAGCTCGACCAATCGTAGCGCACCTCGCTACGGGGTTGCTGGGCGTCGTCGTCGGAGAAGGCCAGCAACACGCCGGCGGCCATCCGGGCGTAGTCCAGGTCGCCGAGTTCGCCCAACCGGCTGAGCGTTCGCCACAGGCGCCGCCGCAAGTAGAGCCGGGTCTCGCGGCCAAAGGCTTGCGAGGCGTTGGGCCCGAGCGTCTGCTTCTTCCGCCGTGGATAGTAGTACGACGCGGTGTGCGAAAACGTCGAGCGCGTGGTCTCGATCCGATGGCCGATCAGTCCGTACACCTCGGCGTCGCGCCGCATCTCGGCCGCTTTGAAGATGTGGCGAATCCGCTGGAAGTAGTTGGGCGCCAGCGGCGCGGTTCGCAACACGTGTAGCAAAGCCGGACGGACACTTGGGGTGTCGATCAGGTAGATCAGCTCCAATACTTCGTACGCCCGGGGGTCGGCACCGTCGAGGTATTCTAGCAGTGCGGCTTGAAAGTCGCCGGCCTGACCGCCCTTGGCCAATGACGCCAAAGAGGGTGGGAGCCGATCAATCCACGCGGCGATCATCTCGGCCCGACTACGCGAATCGGCCAGATTGCGGGCCGCTTGAGCCGCCATGTAGCGAATGCCGTGGGCCCGGTCTCGATCGGCCTGAAGACCGGAGAGGATCGGCACGCTGGCCGCCGATCCACACTGGCCCAGCGCCCACGCCAGACAATACTCAAGCATCTCGTTACCGCTGCCGATCAGGTCGATCAGCACGGGCTCGGCCTGGCGCAGCTTCATCTCGCCGGCCCGCCACACGGCCCGCGAAAGGGGCCACGAACCGCGAGGATCCCCGCCTTGTGTCAATCGGGCCAGCACGGCACGGGAGCGGGGGTCCAACGCGGGAGCGTCCTCCGGTTCGAGAATGATCGCCTCGGCGGGGGTCGCCGCGGGCTTGGGGGGTGGGCCGCTGCCGGGGGCGTGGCGGTAGCCCTTGCCGACCTTCTCATCGACCAGACGCTGGAAAATCCGCTCCGCCTCGTCGCGCGAGACGGGGGCCACGGTCTTCGAGCCGTCGCGCAGGGCCGTCCCGCGGCGGCCGTAGCGGAAGTTGACCACGTACCGGTCCGGGCCCACCTCGCACAGGTCGACCTCGTAGACCTTGTCCGAACGGCCTTCCTGGTAGACCAGCGAAACCTGTCGGATCAGTTGCACGGCCCCGGTCTCCCAACCCATGGATACTCTTGCGGAAACTTAGCCAACCGATCGGACGCTGTCAAGCCTCCCTGATTGTTTCGGGGCCGGCGCCGCCAATCAACCAGGGACGGACAAGCCGTCCCCGCCACCCCTTGGGGCGTGTTTTTCGGAAATCGATGGGCCAAGAAAAGACGCATCGCCGAGGGCCGGAGACCTTCGGCGATGCGTTGGAGTGTCTGTCGATGCGAGACGGTTGTCGAACCGCTCGGAGTTAATAGGTCACGATCAGGTCGCAACCGAAGAGGAACTGAGAGTTCCGGTCGCCGGCGTCGTACGCTCCGGGGCCACCGGCCTGATCGGCGTCGAACCAATCCCATCGGGCCTCGGGCCGCACGGTGATGTTGGGATGCGGCGTCCAGTTCAATCCGGCGGTCACCTCGTAGAAATTGCCGATAAACGGCCCCGCGTTGAGGTTGCCGTCTCCCAGCCCGGCCACTCGCGTGCCGTTGTTGTCGCGGAACACTTCCGCCCGAACACCGGCCGACCAACAGTTATTGATCTGGTAGAGGAAATACTGGTTCAGGCCGTACCATTCGCTGAGCGTTCTCCGTCCGCCGTCCCACGTTTGCCCGTAGTCGTGCTGCAAGACGTAGGTGAAGCGGCGGCCCGGCTTCCAGGTTCCCACGACGCTGTAGATCGTGGTGGAGATACCGGGGCCGTCTTCGCTGGCGCTGAGGGCGAAGGCCAACGACTTTTTCTTGTCGCAAC
Source organism: Planctomycetota bacterium (assembly GCA_013202535.1). GTDB lineage: Bacteria > Planctomycetota > Planctomycetia > Pirellulales > Thermoguttaceae > JABMRP01. The sequence goes on along the minus strand of JABMRP010000292.1, from coordinate 5,127 downwards.
TGTTCAAACTGACTCCGCCGAGGAATCCCAGGGCGTCGAGTCCGTCGGTATCGTCAAACTGGTCGTTCCCCCGATGCACGCCGCCGGTGACCGTCACGCGGTCGCTCAGGTCGTAGATTCCCAGGACACCGGTGTGGGTGAACGGCTCGCCGTATTGCATCGTGTAGGCGTGCGAGTAGAAGAAGTTGTCCGGGGCCTGCACCACCTCGTACCCGATGATGGTGTAGAAATGACCCGTGCGAATCGTCAGATTATTGTAGGCGACGTCGACGTAGAACTGGGGTAGCGCGGCCTGGTAGAACCGCTCCGTCTGGTTCCAATTCCGTTCCAGGCCGTCGGCCGCCTGGGTGAACCGGGCATCGGTGCCATAGACGAAGTCGACCCGTCCGCCGATGGCCCAACCGCAACCGCCGTTGTCGATCGCCTTCTCGGCAAAGAGCCAGAACTGATTCATCTGGTACTCGCCGTCGCGGTCGTTGAACGTGACCACGCCGTTGTAACGGTCGGCCGGATTGTTGGCGACCACACTAACCCCCGAGTCGATCCAGCCGCCAATTTCGATCCCCCGGCACTTGAGCGCCTTGGGCTGTCGCAACGTCCAAGCCTCTCCCCCGCAATTTCCGCAACCACCGCGCGCCGGCATGCACGTGCCGCACCCGCCGCAGGCCGACGGGCTCTCGATCACCGGTGCGGCCCGATCGCTCGCCGAACCGCCCACCGGGTCGTCTTGAGCGAACGCCGTATAGTCGTTGTACTCGAAATCGACCTGCCTCACTTGAGGCGATTGCGGTACGTAGTTTGCGAAGTTTTGCGCATCCGCCGTACCGACCATCGCGACGAAGAAGGCGGCTGCCGCCACCGTGACCGCTCTAAACATGACTTCTATCTCCAGAGAATTATTCGAGGAGCCGGAGACCATAACTCACACCTCGCGGGGGCGAGCATCGTCAGGAAAGGGCCGCATCCACAGGAGATTCCTCGCCGGCGGCGACGAACCAACAACCCAGCCAACAGCGCAAGCCGCCGGCTAAGAATGCTATCGGCAAGGAAAATGCGCTAGATTAACGTGAAAGGCACTGCCGGAAGGATCTTTCAACGCGGAATGACGCGGCTGTGAGAAGCTTTGACGATCGCGCAAACTATCCGGGTGTCCGCGGCTTGCGCCCAAGCCCATCAGCCGGATCTACCCGCGGCGACTGTCCGCCGGTCCGTGGGATCCGTGAGAGGTAAGAGATCGTCCGGCAAGGGCTCCGTGCCGGTTTCCCGTCGATGCGAGGGACGCCGCGAAGCACGGGTGCAAGAACATGTGGCGGTCAGGCGGACGCTTGCCGCCATTCTTCCCGGGCTTCGCTTCGCATCGAGTTCTTAGAAGCGATAGATCACATCCAGCGCGAAGGAGACTTGCTCGTCGTCACTCCCGTCGTCAAACGGTCGTGGTCCGAAACCGCTAACACCATCGAACCAGTCGCAGCGGACTTCCGGCCGTACCACCAGATTGGCCGTCGGTTTCCAATTCGCCCCAACCGAGACGTTGTAGAAGTTGCCGGCGAAGCCGAAGGGTTCAATCGGGCTACCGCCAAACCGCCGGCCCATATCGCGCATCACGTGGACAACCCGGCCATCGTCGTCGCGGAACCACTCGAACCGGACGCCCAGATCCCACTTACAGTTGAGCCGGTACGTCAAGTACTGGTTGATGCCGTACCACTCGGCGCGAAGGCCGGTGAACGGCGAGCCCGATTCCTGAGTTCCGGCATCGTGCTGAAACACGTACGTCAGCCGGTGCCCCAACGGTTGGGTAATGACCAGACTGTACATGGAGCGGTTGTCCGTGAGGCCGGGAAGGAACGGGTTGGCCGTCTCCGACCCCACCGTACCGGTCAGAGCAATCTTGGTCCCCCGTCCGTTCTCCCAGGTCACGCCGCCGAGAAAATTGATGTTGTCGCGATCGGGATTCCCGTTGAAACGGTCCCAGCCGCGATCGATGCCGCCCAGCAGCGTCAACTTGTCGTTGACCGCGAAGCTGGCCAGCATTCCCGTATGGGTGAGCGGTTCACCGTACATCATGGCATAGGAATGCGAGTAGAAGAAGTTGTCCGGGGCCATGACGCTTTCGTGGCCGAGAATCGTGTAGAATCGGCCCAGTTTGACCGACAGCCGGTTGTAGGCCAGTTCCAGATACATCTGCGGCAGGTCCAGGCCGTAAAACTCTTCCCGGTTCCAATCGGACCCCAAACCGGTTCCCTGGGGTTCCACAAAACGCGAATCGGTGCCGTAGAGCAAGTCGGCGCGGCCACCGAGGCTGAATCCGGCGCAGCGGCCCGTCTTCACGGCCCGCTCGAATACCAGGTACGCCTGGTTCATTTGGATCTCTTCGTGCCGATCGTTGAAGCCGACGACACCGTTGAAGTTACTCGCCGGGCGGTCGTCGTTGATCGTCATGCCGGCGTCGATCCAGCCGTAGACGTCGACGCCCAACCGCGGCAGACCGCAGGGAAGCAACCGGCGAGGCTCTTGTTCGCAACAACACAACGGGCCCCAAAAGCGGCCCCGTCTTCCACACCGGCAATTGCCGCACGAGGAACCCCTTGAGCCGCACGACACTCCGCAACCGGCCAGATCCGGCAACTCCGACTCGTCGGCCGCCCATTCGTCCGCCACCGCTTCGGGCTGGGCGTACAGCCCCGTGCTCACCTCAAGCGACGCTGGATGAACCGCTTCCGGTTGCACCAGAACGGCCTCGTCGGCCTTTGCCGCGGCAGACAGCAGGCAAGCCAGCACCGCGACTCCCAACATCCGTGTCATGACGGCCATATTCGGTCTCCCCAAGGTAACGCGCGTGGCAAACGGTGGTCACGGAGCGGAATTTTGGTCTTCCTACTCCACATTGCTATATATGGATCTTACTCGGGTTGCACCCCGCGCCAGGTCCAGCCCGAATCCGCCACAATCGCTATAATGCGGCAATCCCCATGGCTCGAAATAAGAAGAAATGCCGGTTACGGAGAATAGGGAAGATCAGAACGAAACGATCATGTCGCAGCCGAACATGAACTGGCGACTTTGGTCGCCGGCGTCGAAGGGCCGTGGGCCGCCCGCGGTGTCGGCGCCGTACCAGTCCCAACGCAATTCGGGCCGAACCCGGATATTCGCCCTCGGTTTCCAGTTCAACCCGACGGTCGCCTCGAAGAAGTCGCCCACGAAAGGCCCCGTGTTGAGGTTGCCGCTACCCAACCCGGTGACCCGGGATCCGTCGTTGTCGCGGAACCACTCGACGCGCGCTCCGGCCGACCAGCAGCGGCTGATTTGATACAGGAAGGACTGGCTGAGGCCGTACCACTCGGCGGAGGCGGCGGCGCCTCCGCTGCTGTTGCCGTAGTCGTACTGAAGGACGCCGGTCAGCTTCTTGCCGATCTTCGCCTTGCCGACGACGCTGTACATGAGCCAAGTATCGCCCGGCCCTTGCTCGCCGGAGGTGATCGCGAAGGCCACCGATTTTCGGCGGTCGCAACTCTTCCACGTGGCTCCGCCGAGAAAGCCCAACGAATCGAGTCCGTCGGTGTCGTCAAACTGGTCCCATCCGCGATGCACTCCGGCGCTGAAGGACCAATGCCGATTCCAATCGATGGTTGCCAGGGCACCCGTATGGGTAAACGGCTCGCCGTATTGCATCGAATAAGAGTGCGAGTAGAAGAAGTTTTCCGGGGCGGCGACCACCTCGTATCCGATGATCGTGTAGAAATGGCCGACGCGGACCGAGACGTTGTTGTAGGCCACGTCGACGTACGCCTGGGGTAGCGCAGCCTGATAGAAGCGCGCGGTCTGGTTCCAGTTCGCCTCCAAACCGTCGACCGCTTGGGTGAACCGGGCGTCGGTACCGTAGACGAAGTCGACCCGGCCGCCAATCGCCCAACCGCAGCCGCCGTTGTCGATCGCCTTTTCCGCGTAGAGCCAGAACTGGTTCATCTGGTACTCGCCGTCGCGATCGTTGAACGTGACCACGCCGTTGTAGCGGTCGGCCGGGTTGTTGTCGACCACACTGACGCCTTGATCGATCCAGCCGCCCACCTCAATTCCGCGACCCTTGAAGAAGGAGCGGAGCCGCCCGATCGGTTTGCATGAACGGGTATCGCAGCCCGCGCCACAGTCCATGTCACACCCGGCCAGATCACACCCGGCGGCGAAATCCGAGGCCATCACGCCCCCGTCGTAGGCGGCGTCGGCCGGCGCTGCGTCCAGCGAACGGGGCAGTTCCTCTTCCTCGCGGAACGGATCTGCTCCATCTTGAAACGCATTGGCGGCCACTGGGGGGCTGCTAGGCGCATACGCCGGGTCGCGTGGAAACCCGCCCAGCGTCGACGGAAACAGGTCCAACGGCGAAGGCTCCGACGAGGTCTCGCGAAGCAGTTCTTCGATCAACCCGCCGGGCTGCTCCACAGGCAATACGTCGGGGCCAACCTCTTCGGCCAGCGGGCCAACCTCTTCGGCCAGCGGGCCAAGGTCTTCGGCCAGCGGGCCAACCTCTTCGGCCAGACTATCGAGAGCCCCGTCGTCCAGACGCGGAATCGCGTCCATCTCGATGTCGTCGATCATATCGAAAAACGCCGCTCGGGCGACCAATTCCCGGGAGTTCGGCGAGAAATTCGGTATCTGCTGGGCGAAAACGTCTCCCACCACCAACAGCGCTACTGCCGCCAGCGCGGCCACTAACCATCGAGTCCTCATGGGTCGCCTCCCCCCTTAAAGAGACAATCGCTTATGTCGGAACAATCCCTAGAGTCCGTATCGACCGGAAGAACCCGAAATATCCGCACAAATTACCACTTCAGCCTGCGCGGCCCGAGGTAAATCCGCGCCGCGTGTTAAGCTGCGCCGACTACATGAACTTTCCGGCCAGAGTGCCGGCGCAAGGGGGGATCAGCATAAGCAGCAAGGGGTGTGCCACTGCTTGCTTGCAAGCAGTGCGGACTTCGTTCCCGCCCACGATTTCCGCCGTTGGCCGCTACCGCCGTCAGGCCCTCCCGCCGTCAGGCTCGTCGCCAGCGGCGGGATCTTCCGCGCTTCGGCCGGACGCAGGCTATTGAACCACCCGCCTCTTACGGCAACGCAGCAGAACCGCTCCCATCG
>JABMRP010000291.1 GCA_013202535.1 Planctomycetota bacterium | reverse complement strand
TCCGGCTACTTGTCGGTCGAGAGCACCTGGCGCAACAAAGCCGAGAGATCGTCGTAGGACTTGCTGCTGGGCGGGCCGGGGGCGTATTGGAAGACGGCGTTTTGGGTCTTCAGAGAGAGCGACACCAGCGTCGACGATACCGTCCCGTAATCTTCCTCGGCGATGATTACGCCGCGGCGGCCGGCCGAATCGGGCTTGCGCGAGAAGGTGCGGCTGGCCACGGCCAGGAAAGCGACGGCCGAATCGAGCTTCTGCAGCGTGAGCAACCGGCGAACGAAGGCCTGTCGCGAGTCGTTCGGGTTGTTGATCTGCCCGTTGGTCAGCAGATGAAGACCGGGTTGCAGCTCGACCACCTCGACGCGTTCTCCGCCGTAGACGACTGCCGCGTAGTCGGGGTCGGCGCAGACGTAGTTGGCCCCGGCGTATCGACCGGTGGCCAACTCGGTGGCGGCATGTTCGACGGCCGAGGCGGCATCGACGAACGTCAGCAGTTCGCGGCAGAGCACTCCCCGGGAACGGGCTTTCGGCGGCCCGATGACGTCAGAACGGTTGGTCACCGTGGCGAACAGCCCGTGCTGATTCACCCCCAGCCAGGTTCCTCCCGCCTTGCGATCGATACCGCATACCGACCGTGGTTTGCCCGACTGAATGCGGGGGACCTGCGTCGGCCGGTCGAAAAGCTCCTCGCGATTGTGAGCAACCAAAATGGGAGCATTGTCCACGCAACGGTATTGGAACGCCAGCAAACACATGGGGTCAACCGATTGGGGGGGGAAACGAAACACTTGGCCGAGGCGCCACGCGGGCCTCTGATTATGCTGCGCCGGCGCGCGATCCTCTCCAAGAGGGAGCCGCGCCCAAAGCGACGAACTCAACACACTCGGCATGCCCACCGTGGCAAAACCCTTACTGTACCGCTTCGCGAGCGCGCACGACACCCCCCGATAGGATTGATTTGGTCTAACCTGCATGGGTCAAGTCATTTTTTCCCGGATTTTTCGCGTCGGGCGAGCTGTGACGGCCTGTCCTGGCCACCACGAAATGTGAACAGCCCGTTGAAAAGCTGCCAATCGGTGGAAACGCATACTGGTGGGCCAGGACCACCCTACCGCTGCACGGAGCTGTCGAGACATCACACTTTTGGCTCCCAGGCACAATCGGGACTTGAGAATTCCTCGACAAAGACGTAGGGTTATATGTTTCCTCCGCAGGTTGCTTCGCGGTTATGGTATCCGCGCACTCCTCCACTTTCCGTGTGACGGTCGTTGACCGAACCCAGATGACCCCCGAACCAATAGCCCCCAAACCATCGCCGACCGAGAAGGTCCTCCAGACGAAACGTGCCCGCCTTGGCACCCTGATGGGCGTGCAAGTGCTGGGCATCGGCAGCAGCGTTCCCGACAATATTATCCGCAACGAAGACTTGGCCGAGTTGGGATACGACGCCGATTGGATCGTGCAGCGCACCGGGATTCTCCAACGGCGGCATGCCCCGCCGGAGATGGCCACCAGCGACCTGGCCCTGGAAGCCGCTACGGCATGCATCGAGGATGCGGGCGTCGACCGGCAAGACATCGACCTGGTGTTGGTGGGAACCTACACGCCCGACACGCCGATGCCGTCGACCGCCTGTGCGATTCAGGACCGGCTCGGACTGTGCGCTCCGGCGGTCGATCTTCAGGCCGCCTGTGCCGGGTTCATGTACTCGCTGGTGACCGCAGCGCAATACGTGGCCACCGGATGCTGCCGGCTGCCGTTGGTGATCGGCGCCGACTGCAACTCGCGAGTCGTCAACCCGGCCGACAAGCGAACCTATCCCCTGTTCGGCGACGCGGCCGGTGCCGTGGTGCTGGGCCCCGGCAGCGACGAGCAAGGATTGGTCGCCTTCTCCCTCGGGTCCGACGGCTCGGGAGGCAACCTGCTCATTCGGCCGATGGGCGGATCGCGCATGCCCTACACCGAAGCCGACAACAACGACGGCCGGGCGTGGCTGCACATGGAAGGCCGGCCCATCTTCAAGTGGTCGATTCGCCTGCTCAGCGAGACGGTGGGCGACGTCTTGCGACATGCCAAAATGACCCTCGACGACGTCGACCTGGTTATTTTCCATCAAGCCAACATGCGGATCATCAGCTCGGCGGTGGACAACATGGGCATCGATCCGGACAAGGTCTTCAACAACCTCCAGTATTACGGCAACACCTCGGCGGCCAGTATCCCTTTGGCGCTAGACGAAGCCTACCGCCAAGGTCGCGTTCGCCGTGGAGACCATGTCCTCCTCAGTGGTTTTGGCGGCGGGTTGACTTGGGGAACCGCGCTGATGCGGTGGTGAGATTAGGGACTAGGGACTAGGGACTAGGGACTGGGGACTAGACGGGGAAGAGTGC
>JABMRP010000290.1 GCA_013202535.1 Planctomycetota bacterium | reverse complement strand
TGCGTCGAGGCCGGGCTCGGCTTGGATCAGGCGATGCGAAAAGTGGCCGAGGAAATGACCAAAACCCATCCGGTGATTGCCGAGGAGTTCTCGCTCTGCAATCTCCAACTCCAGATGGGACGCGTCCGCGCCGAGGTGTTGCACGAATTGGGACTGCGATCCGGAGTCCCCGATCTGCGCGGCCTGGCGGCGATCATCATCCAGGCCGACAAGTTCGGTTCCAGTGTCGCCCAGGCGCTCCGTGTCCAGAGCGATTCGATGCGCGTCCGGCGGCGTCAATTGGCCGAGGAAAAAGCGGCCAAGACCGCCGTCAAGCTCATCTTCCCCTTGGTGCTGTTCATCTTTCCCGGCATTTTCGTCGTGCTCGTCGGGCCCGCCGCGATCACCTACATGACCGAACTGGCGCCGAAAATGGGTGGTAACAAATAGCCCTCGACGGTTCCGATTAGAGGGGGCCATCCAATGGAGCCACAGACGGCGCCCCATTTCTGCCGATAACGATTCTGGTTTACCGCGGCCCGGCGCTCGCGGTGACACCCCGCCAACGGTGGGTATTGCCCTGGCCGAAACAGTTCGGCCTCTCAGGCGCGGGTTCGGATGAGTTTCGTTACGGAGATCAGATCATGGCACGGATGGGATTGTCCACTCTATTGACCCTTTTGCTCACAGCCGCGTGCGCATCCCCCGTTCAGGCGGATGCTCTTGCACGCTTGTTCCGGCATATGGAATCCGACTTCCGAACAATCAACGCATGGCCCTATCCCCACGTCATCCCCGATCGGCAGAGCGTGCGGACTCCGTTCGACATCATGACGCAAAACGGACGCCGGCGTCAGAACACGCTGGGAGAGTACCACTTCCAGCGCGATACCGCGGACGTCACGGAGGCGGGCTGGCAGAAGATTCGCCAGGTCATTCTCAAGTCGCCGCCCCAATACCGCACCGTTTTCGTCCAGCGATCGGCCGACCCGAGCGAGACGGCCGCCCGCGTGGAAACCGTCAAGAAGATCGCGGCCCAATTCATGACCGAGGGGGGCCTTCCCCAGGTGCTGGTCACCAACGACGGACCAGCCGGATGGCCGGCCGACCGTATCCAAACGATCGATGCCCGTTACCGGGACTCGGCACCCGACCCCCGACTCCCCGCGCCCAAAAAAGAGTCCTAGCAGCCCGTATTTCTCGCGTTGGGTGAATTCGTGGGTGCCTCGGGCATTTTGCCCGTGTGTAGCACAGGCGCTGGCGCCAATGGCGCCCACCACGCCACCGTCGGGCTTGTCCCGGCGCGGTGATGATTCAACGCTACAGGCTCGCTGCGCGCTCCCGCCAAACTCGTCACCCAGAGATGCCGTTTCCTCGTCCACCCTATGATGTTGTATGGACTGGCCGGGCATGTGCGTTCCCCAGTGGGGGAGACCTACGGTCGGTTCATGGGCGAGGTCGGGTGAGAGAGACCTGCGCCCAGCACGGTTGGGTAACTGTCCCCCCTCTGCCCGCTACCCCTTCGTCGCGGAACGAACCCCCCTTACAACCAGTACGACCGTTAAACTCCCTGCAAATCCCCAATTCAGTTACAGGCTCGGTTCACGTTCGGTCGATCATTAAACGGAAACCGTCCCATGCGGACGAGTCTCGGTGGCTGCCCACACGGCCTCTCGGCTTGCGGACAGCTTCGTCAGACATGCTCGGAGTTACGGAGGTGCGCGGTGAGAATGGCCTTACTCGGATATTTGACTGTGGTAACCGGTTTGGTTGGCATGTTGGCCGGCTGCGCCGGACCCTTGGGAGAGTCCAATCCGGGCTCTTCCGGCGTCACGGGAACGTCCCTGAATGCCTCGACCACCGCCACCAAACAGGCCTTCACGGCGACCAACGCCTTTCGGCCAGGCGGCAGCCAGCCGGGTGAGGGCAACGAAATTACGTTGACCTCGGGGATCACCGACAACGCGGTCACGCAGTCGATATCCTCGACGTTTAAGAAGGCCGGCGACGGCCTGTCGGCCATGTTCGCGTCGGATGATCTGCCGCCGGCGCGGGCCAGCGATCCGGTGTTGCTCTCGTCCAAGTCAAAGCCACCGGGGCCCGACTTGTATGTTTCGGTCGCCCGAGTCTACATCCAATCGAACAAATTGCTCGACGCCGAACAACAATACATGCGGGCGTTGCGTATCGATCCCACCCATCTGGTCGCATTGCAGGAATACGGCCGGCTGAAAGGCATTCAAGGAGAGTTGGGCGAGGCGGCCAAATTGTACGAGAAAGCGGCCAGAAATCACCCCAGCGAAGCCTCCCCGATGAACGGTCTCGGACTATGCCTGGCCCGGTTGGGCCGACGCGACGAGGCGCACCGAGCGTTGCTGCGGGGCGTGCAATTGGCCCCGCGAGTCCCCCTGTATCGCAACAATCTGGCCATTCTGCTGGTCGACATGGGTCGTAGCGACGAGGCGTTTCCCCATTTGCTCGCCGCGGCGGCGCTGACCCGGTCGGGCATTGCGCCCGACGAGGCGGTCGCCCATTTCAATCTCGGATATCTTCTGGAGAAGAAGGGCGATTCCAAGAAGGCCTTGCAGCATTTCGTCGCCGCATCGCAAAAGGCGCCTGCCTGGGCCCCGGCACGCGAGCGAGCCCAACGGCTCCAGGCGATGCTCGGTGGAGTCCGCCAGGCGACGCGTCCGCCGGCACCGCCGACAACGAGAGCGGGCAGTGGGCGTCCGGCGCCGAACACTCCGGCATCGACCACTCCGGCGCCGACCGCCGTGCAATCGGGGAATCCTTTGCGCGACGGCAATTCGGCCGGTACGCTGCCCGTGGGCCCATCCGGTTATCCAGGCTCGGGCCGCCAAGGCAGCCTACGCCGACTTCCTCCTCCAGTCCCGCGGCATCAGTTACCGCCCATTCCTCCGGCGACCAGTGCCCCTGCGGCGTCCAATACCCCCCCGGCGACCTTGCCGCCCAGGCCGGCACCCGGTGTGGGGAACGCATTGATCGAACCGCTGCCGCCGGTCAATTCCTCCGGCGCGTCGGGCAATCCGAAACGATCCCCGCTGCCGACCACCACGGTCCGGCCGGCCGAATCGATGACCGCCCCAGCCGCGCCCCGGCCACCCGTGATCGAACCGCTGCCGCCGGTAACCGACCGTTGACGTCATCGCGTTCGGGCTCGATTGAGACGATCGTGCCGTCGTCGAGACACCCCTACACTTCATACAGATCACGAAACCAAGCGACGAATCGTGACGCATGAGGTGAGGACGGCTTCAGAATACTTTCCTTGACCGCTTGATGAAGTTGTCTCCCCGGCTCGTCTTGCCATGCCAGCCAAGTGTGAATTCTTGACTTTTCGGCGTGTACCTCTTTGAACGGTGCCCCCATACGCTTGGCAGCTTTGCTTGCCTCTTCCGCGTATTGGAGAACACGATCGTTTTCGTCCGGTGCCAGGTACATCAGGAATGTTTCAAGCATACCCCGCGACTGATTATCGGGCATGAGCCAGATGCCCAGTTTGAGCCCTTCGC
>JABMRP010000289.1 GCA_013202535.1 Planctomycetota bacterium | reverse complement strand
GGGTCGCCGTCGTTGGGATTCTCACCCTTGGCGATCAGGCTCTCGACCGGCAGATAGCAGCCCAGCGACACGTCGCTGATGCCGACGCCCGCATAGCGATAGGCGAGAAGCCGCGTCGGATCGCGATCGCGGGTCCAGTCGGCCATGGCCTGTTGGTTGGGGCCCACGTGCGACTCGTTGCCCAGCGACCAGATGATCACCGAGGGGTGGTTCTTGTCGCGCTGGACCATTCGCTCCATGCGATCGATAAACACATGTCGCCACTCGGGCCAGCGGGTCGTGCGGCGGTCGGTCGTTTCGATATTGGCTTCGTCCCAAACGTAAAGCCCGTACTCGTCGCAAAGGTCGTAAAACTTCGGGTCGGCCGGATAATGCGACGTTCGCACCGTGTTGATGTTGAACTGTTTCATCAACTCGACGTCGCGAACCATCGTCTCCAGCGGCATACCCCGGCCGAAATCGGGATGATGCTCATGGCGGTTCACGCCCTTGAGCAAAACCGGCACGCCGTTGACCCAAAGCCGGCGGTCGCGGCTCTCGATCTGGCGGAATCCGAACCGGGAGGCCGTCGTCTCCAACTCGCGGCCATCGGCGTCGAGAAGCGTACACACAACGCGATAAAGACAGGGACTCTCGGCCGACCACTTCCGCGGATTCTCGACCTGTGCACTCAACTCGATCGTTACGTCGTGTCCAATGGGCAACGGCCGACTGGGGCGAGTCACGGTCGGCTGTCCGACAAGCCGGCCTTCGGCATCGAACAGTTTCATTTGCAGGCGACAGCCGCGGGTCGGCCGGTCGCCATAGTTGCGCAGTCGGGCGGTGACCATCAACCGGGCGTCGCGATAGTCTTCGTCCAACTGGCAACGGATGAACTGATCGCGCAAGTGTACTTTGGGGGTCGAGAAGAGATAAACGTCGCGATAGATGCCGCTCATTCGCCACATGTCGGGCGCCTCAAACCAACTGCCGTCGGTCCAGCGGTAAACCTCCACCGCGATCAGATTCTTCTGGCCCGGTTTGATGTGTTTCGTGATCTCGAACTCGCCCGGCGTCATGCTGCCTTGATTGTAGCCGACCTTCTGGCCGTTGACCCAGACGTAAAACCCGGCCTTCACGCCGTCGAAATGGACGAACACGGCCCGATCGCCCCAGTCTTCCGGCAGCGTGAACCAGCGGCGATGCGAGCCGACCGGGTTGTAGGTATACGGTATCCGCGGCGGCGTGATCTTTCGGTCCGCTTTGACACAGCGCTGGAACGTCGAGCCGCCGTTGGTGTAGTAAGGAATGCCATAGCCGAGCAGTTCCATGTTGTTGGGCACCGGCGCGTCGACCCAGGTGGAATCGTCGAAATCGACGCGGTAGAACTCTTCGGGCGAGTTGCCGTTTGTCACGGCGGCCGGTCGCTCGACCCAGTGGAACTTCCATATCCCGTTGAGCGATTGGCAATAGGGAGACGCCTCGCGCATCGGGGCCTTGGCGGCTGATCGCGTCGCCTCCAACGCCGATGTCTCGTCGGGGTAGACCATCTGCGTGCAGTGCGAAGGCTCGCGGTTGCGATGGATCACATGATGGTTTTCCCAATCGAAGATCGGCACCGGGTCCAACAGATCGGGAACCGCGAAACGCCGCTCGATTATGTTCCGTTCGAGATCGCGCGGGTCGACTTCCCGAACCGGCTTGGCCACCGATGGCGGCTCGGTCGGTTTGACGGCGGGGTTCTTATCGTCGCCCGCCGCAAAGTCACCCTCCTTGGAGTAGGGGTTGTCGTCACCCGGCTCCTCGGCCTTTGCGTCCTTCTTGGTCGGGTCGGCAGCCACCGACGGGGTCGCACCCAGCAGGGCTGCCATACCGATCAGGACGGCCCGACCGAGCGCTGCGGTAACGATCAAACGGACAGAAGATAATGGAAGTGTGTTCACGGTTCTCATTTCCGGGGGTTGTTTAGAATACCGCTGTTGGGGAGGTTTGTCAAAATATCCGCGGCCATGTGGCCGACAAATCTCTTCCTCGTCGCCGATGATCAAAGGTCGCATTCTGTTGGCCTTCGATTCCCTCCTGATATCGGTTGCCGCGGGCCCAGTTCCCGCAACGCCCCCCCTTTCGTGGTGGTTTGCACGGTTCCGCCGAGCGGTTCTATTCGAATCGACTTTTCCCTTGGATCCTACTCGCGGGCCGTGGAAATGGACGGTTCGGCGGCTGGCGCGATCCCGCTGCCAACGGAGGACACCGTAACGGTGCGGACGCACGGTCGGATCGGGCTGGAAAATCGCCTCGCGTCCTGGTAGACTCTTCGCATTAGGCCCGTACCGCGGACGGAGACAATCTCTCGGCTTTCCGCCGTACGGGCGGAATGGGCGGGGAGAAAGAATCGCGGCAGCAACGGAGTACTCGTCATGGCAAGAGAGAAAGTACTGCTGGTGGATGATGAACTGGAATTCACCGAGATCCTCTCGGTGCGGATGGAATCCAGGGGCGTCGACGTCGACACCGCGGCGAGCGGACGCGAGGCCCTGGAGAAGGCCACGGGCAAGTCCTACGATGCCATTGTCCTCGATCTCTCCATGCCGGAAATGGACGGGATTGAAACCCTGAAGCATCTTCTCAAGATGAATCCGGACCTGCAAGTCATTCTCTTGACGGGATACGCCACGCTTCAAAAGGGGATTGAGGCCACCAAGCTGGGGGCCATGGATTTCCTGGAAAAGCCGGCGGAGATCCAGAAGCTGATGGAGAAGATCCAACAGGCCAAAGCGAACAGGATGCTTCTCGTTGAAAAGCGGGCGGAAGAAAAGATCCAGGGCATACTGGAGAGCAAGCCATGGTAATGCCTTGGGAAGGAGAGCGGGGCCCCTATGAATAAGAAGCTCGTCGCGGACATCATGGTCCCTCTCAAAGAGTATCCCTGCATACCGGAGACGCTTGACCTGCGCGGTGCTATCGCGGAGATGGCAGTACAGATTCTGAGAGAGGGGCGGGCGACGGCTCCTCGGGTGGCCCTTGTTTTCGACGAGAGGCGTGGCGAACTCCTGGGTATGCTCCGCCGCCGTGACATCATGCGAGGACTGGAGCCGAGGTTCATGCATAGCGGGTCGCTGGACTACCAGCGAAAAGTCTTCGACGTGGAAATCGACCCAAATCTCGCCGAACTCTCCTATGATAAGACCGTTGCAGGCATTCGCAAACGGGCCGGCCGTCTGGTCAGGGAGTTTATGATTCCCATTAAGGCGACCATCCGCCATGACGACCATATCATGAAGGCCATCAACGAAATGGTTGACCAGAATACCAGTCTGCTTCCGGTGCTCAAGGACAATCGGGTCGTCGGCGTTGTTCGCTCAGTGGATCTACTGAGCGAGTTGGCCCTTATCATGAATTCTTGAGAGATGAGTTCCTGCATCTTCCGAGGGAGCTGCGACGAGAATGAACGACCAGAAACGCAACGATAGCGCAGGCATGCCCCCCGGCGGCATCCAGTTGGTGCAAAAGGCCAAATGGGTCGACGGCAAGAAGTACTTTTGGATGTGCGTGGGGATTGCCCTGTTCTGTATCGTTTACTTCTGCCCCGACTTCCCCGATGCCGTGGACCCCGACGGAAAACGATTCGAGCTGTCGCATCAGGGCAAGGCCGCCTTGGCCCTGTTCCTGCTGACCGCTACCTGGTGGGTCTTCGAGGTGGTACCGATCGGCGTCACCAGCATCGCCGTCGGCGTAATCCAGGTTCTGTTCCTGATAAGACCGGCGAAGGTCGTTACGGAAACCGTCGTGGGCATGGCCGAACCGGGGGCGATCGTGACAGGACCGGTGAAGGAGATCTTGTCGCCCGCCAATGTGGTGTTCGGCAATTTCATGGATCCGGCGGTCTGGTTCATCATTGGCTCGATTACCTTCGGGATGGTCTTCTCCAAGACCGGTCTGACCAAAAGAATGGCCTATCGCATGCTGGTCGTGGTGGGCGAACGGACCAGCATGATCTACCTCGGCAGTTTCCTGATCACCGCGGCGCTGACCTTGATCATGGCCCATACGGCAGTGGCCGCCACGATCTACCCGCTGCTGATGGCAATCTATGCCCTCTACACCGAGGAGGAAAAGCCGACGAAATTCGGCAAGGGTCTTTTTGTCGGCATGGCTTTCGTCGCCGGCGCGGGCAGCATCATTACCTTGCTCGGAGCGGCACGCGGCGCCGTGGCCATCGGATTCTATAAAGAGATTGTGGGACGGGAGATTTCCTTCTTCGAGCTTACGAAATACATGCTGCCTGTCGGTTTTACCATGGTGATTCTGCTTTGGGTGTACTGTATGATCGTATTCAAGCCCGAGAAGAAATCTATCCCCGGCCTCAGGCAGCGCGCAGGATCGCTCTACAAGAGACTCGGGCCCATGTCTTGGACCGAAATCCTTGCGTTGGTCATTATCTTTTCAACCATCGCGGTGATGAGCATGCGAT
>JABMRP010000288.1 GCA_013202535.1 Planctomycetota bacterium | reverse complement strand
GCCTGTAGAGTCCTACGCGACACCTTCTGCCCAGCGTGCTCGCATGTTTGTAAGCTCTCTTGGGTTGCGAGCCCAGCCCGCAATGGCTCTTGGGGCAATGCGTTTTCGGATGCGGACGGGGGGAAGATTGCAAATTGGCCATTGGTTATTGCAAATTGCAAATTGCAAATTGGGGGTTGGGACCGCTCCAGCAACGGTGGCCAGCCTCGCGGCGCCCTCGTACGAACTCATCCAAACTCATCGTTTCCATAATTTGCAATTTGCAATAACCAATGGCCAATTTGCAATCTTCTCCTTCGCTTTGCGCTATCCTCTTCCGTGTAGCGTGCTCGCATGTTTGTAAGTCCTGTTGGGTTGCGGGCTTAGCCCGCGCTGGGAACTCGTCGCTTGTTCCTCGCAACTCGACCCCAGCCACCCACCGTCTGAAACCGGAAAGTTGTTTATCGGCCGCCCCCTAGCCGGCGCCTTCGGCTGGGCGTTAGACGAATCCTTCCCGACCGGGACAAGGGGTGCCCCCGCTTGACCCGGGTTTCGTCGGCGTGTTACTGTTATAGGGTGAGCGACGTGTCGGCCCGAAGACCCCCGACAATTCCCCGAGCGAGTTTCCATGGCATTAGTCACCTTGCGAGTTCTCGACGGAGCCGATCGGGGGCGGGTGTACGAAGACCTGTCGACCCCGGTCACCATCGGTCGCGAAGAAGGCAACTCGGTCCAGCTCAACGACGAGCGGGTCAGCCGATTTCACCTGAAGGTCCAGGAAGACCGTGAAAGCCTTGTGCTGACCGACCTGGAAAGCACCAACGGGACCAAGGTCAACGGCGAGGAAGTCCAACTGCGAAACCTCCGCCACGGCGACCTGATCGTGGTGGGCCGGTCGGCTATTCTGTTTGGATCCTCCGAGGAAATCGCGCGGCGGTTGGCTACCTTGCGAGGGGGCGATCTTTCGGGGGGAGTAGCCACCGAGTCGGGGGATATCGATGCGCCGTTGAAATCGGCGTCCCTCGACTTCGAGCTGAATTGGGGTGAGGATTCCGACGCTCGAAACACCCTCCACACGCTATTGCCACCCGAACTTCCCACCGGCCTCAGCGCCGGCCAGGCCGCTCAACTCTCCGAGTTGATCCAATATCTCCACCTCCGCTTTCGCCGCCTTCTGGCTTCGGTGAAGATCAAGGAGAAGAGCAAATCCCAGAGGATTTCGGTCGATCTGCGGCGATGGCAGGATCTGATCGACATGCAGAACCGATTGGCCTCCTATCTCCGCGCCATCGGCGAGCCGGAGAGCTAAGCTCCCGTCCTGTACGATGGGCCTCCGAGCCCGTCGATCTGCGATCCCCATCGCTTCGGCTGCATCGACGGCCTCGGAGGGCCATCGTACGTAAGCAAGCAACGGCACACGGCACACACACCGACAACTTTCCAAACGGGGGGATGCTGTCTTGCCGCCGCTGCCGTGATAGAATTCCATGCTGCATGGACGTTCCCCTCGGGACATTCTTTCCCGAGCACTTCGAGGTCGCCCACCAGAGGTTACCGATGACCAGCCCTCCCCCGTTTGCGCATCTGCATTGTCACAGCCACTACAGCCTCCTGGACGGAGCGGGCACGATCTCGCGACTGGTCGACAAGGCCAAGGCGCTGCGCATGAACGCCCTGGCCCTGACCGATCACGGCAACCTGTACGGGGCCCTGGAGTTTTATCAGAAGTGCAAGAAAGTGGGCATCAATCCGATTATCGGGCTGGAAGCCTACATTGCCCCGGCAAGCCGCTTTCGCAAGGAAGGCGGCATCAAGGACGCGGCCTACCACCTCACGCTGCTGGCCCAGAATCGCGCCGGTTTCCGCAATCTCCTGAAGCTCTCCTCCGCCGCCTTTCTCGAGGGATTCTACTTCCGCCCCCGCATCGATAAGGAATTGCTGGCCGACCACGCCGAGGGGCTGGTCTGCCTCAGCGGATGTGTGTCCAGCGAATTGAACCGGACCCTATTGGCCAATCAAGAGCCGGACATCGACCGGGCCGTCAAAGTGGCCGAGTGGTTCTATGAACTCTTCGGCGACCGCTACTTTATCGAGATTCAGGACAACGGCCTGGAGATCCAGCGGCAGGCAACCGCCGGAGCGGTCGAAGTCGCCCAGCGCATGGGAATTCCCCTGGTCGGCACCAGCGACGTGCATTATGTCGAGCAGGCGGACTCCGTCGGCCAGGACATTCTTCTCTGTGTCAACACCGGCAAGTTTCGCACCGATACGAACCGCATGCGGATGGAAACCAACGAATTCCATCTCCGCAGCCCCGAGGACATGTACACCGCCCTGCCCGACTATCACGACGCCCTGGCTCGCAGCCAGGAGATCGCCGACGGCGTGGATATCGAAATCGAGTTGGGTAGCCGCCATTTTCCGATCTATACTCCGCCGGGGGGCAAGACCTCGGAAGACTACCTTCGCGAGCTATGCCTGGAGGGCCTCAAAGAGCGCTACGCCGACGATCCCAACCGATTTGCCGATGGAAAACTCTCCCAGGAAGTGCTCGACCGGCTGAACCGCGAATTGGGGGTGATCAACAAGCTGGGATTCCCCAACTACTTCCTCATCGTCTGGGATTTCGTCAAAGTGGCCCGAGAGAAGAACATCCCGGCCACCGCCCGTGGATCGGGTGTCGGTTCGATCGTCTCCTACGCCTTGCACTTCAGCCACGTGTGTCCGTTGAAATACGACCTGCTCTTCGAGCGGTTCCTCGACGAAAACCGGATGGAGGCGCCGGATATCGACATCGACTTCTGCAAGCACCGGCGGGGCGAGGTGATCCAGTACGTCAAGGACGAGTACGGATCGGAAAACGTGGCCCAAATCGGCACCTTCGGCACGATGGCCGCTCGGGCGGCGATTCGCGACGTCGGCCGTGCGCTGGGGATGCCCATTCCACGCGTCGACGACGTCGTGAGCAAGGTGCCCGACGAA
Organism: Planctomycetota bacterium; assembly: GCA_013202535.1. Classification (GTDB taxonomy): domain Bacteria; phylum Planctomycetota; class Planctomycetia; order Pirellulales; family Thermoguttaceae; genus JABMRP01. Next base: position 915 of record JABMRP010000288.1, on the reverse strand, counting down.
CTGGGGATCAGTCTGGCCAAAGCGATCGAGAAAAGCGCCGAACTGAAACAGGCCTATGAAAAGGACTCCGAGGTACACGAGCTGCTCGATTTGGCCCAGCAGGTCGAGGGGCTGGCCCGAAACGTCGGCACCCACGCCGCCGCCGTGGTGATCGGCGACCGACCGCTGGTCGAGTACGTACCCCTGCAACGCGTGCAGGGCAAGGAGGAAGTCATCACCCAATGGGCGATGGCCGACGTGGAAAACGCCGGGCTGCTGAAGATGGACTTTCTCGGTCTGCGAAACCTGACGATCCTGGCCAAGTCGGTCGACCTGATCGAGCAGACCACCGGCGAGAAAGTCGTGCCCGAGAAGTTCCCCCTGGACGATGCCGAGACGTTTGCCCTGCTCTGTCGGGGCGAAACCAAAGGCATCTTCCAACTCGAAAGCGGCGGCATTCGCGATCTCCTGCAGCGGATGAAACCGGACCATTTCCACGATATCATCGCCACCAACGCCCTCTACCGCCCGGGACCGCTGGAAGGCGGCATGGTCGACGACTACATCGAGGTCAAACACGGCCGCCAGAAACCGGAATACAAACATCCGGTGATGGAGGAAATCCTTGGCGAGACCCATGGGGTGATGGTCTACCAGGAGCAGGTGATGCGGATCCTCAACCGGCTTGGCGAAATCGAACTATCCAACGCCTACAAGTGCATCAAGGCGATCAGCAAGAAGAAGCTACCGATTATCGCCAAGTTTCAGGAGCAGTTCATCGAAGGGGCCCATGCCAAGGGGCTTTCCAAGAAGGAAGCGGGTGAGCTGTTCAAGCTGATCGAAAAGTTCGCCGGGTACGGGTTCAACAAAAGCCATTCGACCGCCTATGCCCTGATCGCCTACATGACGGCCTACCTCAAAGCCCACTACCCGGTC
>JABMRP010000287.1 GCA_013202535.1 Planctomycetota bacterium | reverse complement strand
TCCCTTAGCTCCGCATACCCCGTGGATATCGCGTAACGAAGGAAAAGATTGCAAATTGGCCATTGGTTTTTGCAAATTGCAAATTATGGAAGTGATGCGTTCGGGTGCGTTTGTGCGCTGGCGCTGCGAGTCCGTCCACCGTTACAGGCGCGGTTCCAACCCCCCGATTTGCAATTTGCAATAACCAATGGCCAATTTGCAATCTTCCCTTTGTCCGCGTCCGAAAACGCTCTGCCCCAATCGCTGCCCCCTAATTCCTAATCGCTAATTCCCAGTCCCTAGTCCCCAGTCCCCAGGCCCCAGTCCCTAAATGGCCATTCTCATCGACGGCTACAATCTGCTGCACGCGGCCGGGATCATCCCGCGCGGGGTGGGACCGGGGGGATTGCACCGTTCGCGCATGGCCCTGCTGAACTTCCTCGCCGAATCGATCGATCCCGGCGAAGTGCCGCGGACGACCGTCGTGTTCGACGCCTGGGAGGCGCCGTGGGGAATGCCCCGCTCGATGACGCATCGCGGGCTGACGGTCCTGTTCGCTTCGCCCGACGGCGACGCCGACGCGATGATCGAGCGGTTGATCCGCAAGGAATCGGCCCCGCGAAGGTTGACGGTCGTCTCCAGCGACCACCGCCTGCACCGGGCCGCCCGGCGAAGAAAGGCCACGCCGGTCGATAGCGACGTCTGGTACGCCCGGGTGGTCCAGCAGCGATCCGACCGCCACCGCACCCAACCGGCCGAGCCGGGCAAACCGCCGGTGCCGCTGTTGACGGAGGACGTCGAGTATTGGTACCGCCTCTTCGGCGGCGAGTCGATGGAGGAAACGCTGCAAGCCGAACTCTGGGAGGGTGCCCCGGACGCCGCGCCGGTGCCTCGGGAGCCGGCCGAGCAAGAGCCCCCCGTCGCCGATCCGCTGATCGACAACCCCTTCCCCCCCGGCTACGGCGAAGATCTGCTGGAGGGAGCCGATTTCGACGATCCCTTCCATCCGTTCCCACCCGGCTACGGGAACGACGTCGACGACGCGTAGCGGCCACCGGAAGCTGTTTTCAGCCCGATTTCCAAGAATATCTGGAATTTCTTGGCAGAGAGCGGAAATTGCTGGCAATTCTCGCGGTCCGTGGATAAACTTGGGGTGGTGCCGTTTGCGTAGATTGCCCGGCATGGGCTGGCACCTCAGAATCTTGTCCTTCGCCCGTTCAAGGGCACAGCAGATTGGGAGATGCACCATGCTTCTGAAACGAACACGGGTTTTCACTTTGACGGCGGCCGTGTTGGCCGTGGTTCTCATTGCCACGGCGGCACAAGCCGCGTCGATCGGGCTGAACTTCGGCTCCAACCGTTCGGGCGCATCCCTGGCGGCCGGTGATCTCGCCGGTGTCGTGGCCCAGATGAACTGGAACAATGCCCCGAACGCCGACGGTTCGATTACCAACGCGATGGACGATTCCGGTGCGGGCACAACATTGGGTGCCGTGTGGAGCACGGACGAAAGCTGGAGCCATAGTTCCGGAGCGACAACGGCCGACGGGATCCTAATGGAGGGTTGGGTCTCGGCGAACAACAACTCAACCGCAAGTAACATATCGCTCTCGGATATCCCCTATGCCGGCTACGACCTCTATCTCTACGTCAGCCACGATCGGGCGAATGACGACACCCGTTTCAATGCGCCTGGAACGTCGATCACCGATTTTGTGACGCTTGAGGACGCCGACGATGCGACAGTGGCCGCGAACCCTTTCGTCTTCAACGAGATCACCACCTCGGGAGGAACGGGGAACTACTTCAAGGCGTCCGGCTTGACGGGGTCATCGCTTTCGCTCGACTTCTTCCCCAATAACGCCACTAGCGACCGAGGGCCGCTCTCCGCCCTGCAGATCGTCGAGGCCGCGCCGCCGGTGCGCGAGATCGTACCGATCGTCGGTATCACCGGGCACCAGCAAGGCGACTCCCTTGACGGGAATGGTTCGATGCTCACCGCAATCAATGGCGACGGCATTACCGTGGTAGACCCAGTAGATCCGTCCACGTGGACGCACAACAGCAGTTGGCCGACCGACTGGCAAGGGAGCTTCCCCGGCGGCTCGGCACAGGTTGCCGACCAAGGGTGGGCGGTCATTGATCTGGGGGCCCCGCAAGCGTCACTGGAGAACATGTACCTCTGGAATGTGAACGAAGGTAATGCTTTGGACCGTGGCACCAACGAGTTCAATCTCTACTACGCAACCTCGCCTGACGTGACACCTCCCTCGGTGGGCGGTTTCCAGGCGTACGACTTTTCCAGCGGCGGCTGGACACAACTGGGAGACACGCTGACCCTCGATCAGGGCACCGCCTCGGGCTCGCTGCCGGTGAGCGGCATCTTTGACATCAGCGGTGCGTCGGGCGCTCAGTACATCGGCATCGATATACTCAGCAATCACGGCAGCACGTTTCGCGTGGGTCTGGCGGAGATTGTCGTAACGTCCGCCACCGCCACGGCCGTTCCCGAGCCGTCCACCTTCCTGCTCTTGGCTTCCGGCTTGCTCGGGCTGGCGTGGTACGGGCGGCGGAGGCGGAAGTAGCCACTGCCGCATTATCACCGCGCAACCGAGGCCGTCGGCGACTACCGGCGGCCTTTCTTCGTAACGCGAGAACACCGGCACGAGTGCCCGGGGCTAAACGAGGGAAACCCGCCGCCAGTTGCCGTAGAATCGCCGTTCTTTCCCCGGCTCATGTCGGATGTTATACTGTCGGTGCTCATCTTCGGGAGTTCTTCGCCACGCGACGATCGGGGGTCGGTCGCGGACGACTCATCTAGCCGACTTTTGGGAGGGGGAACCATGCGACGACGCAGCGGGTTCACGTTGGTCGAGCTGTTGGTGGTCATCGCCATCATCGGGATTCTCATCGGGCTGTTGCTGCCGGCGGTGCAGATGGTGCGGGAGGCGGCCCGGCGCACCCAGTGTAGCAACCATCTGAAACAGCTTTCGCTGGCCTTTCACAACCACCACGAGGCCTTCGGGTTCTTTCCTTCCGGCGGCGGGCCGGATTGGACCTGGCACATGACCTATAAGAACGGGACCCCGGCCGTGGCGCCCGATCAGCACGGCGGTTGGGGATTTCAGATCTTGCCGTACATCGAGGGAACCGCTGCCTGGACCGGCGGCGATTCGGGGACCGATATCGACCGGTCGATCCTCGCCATCAGCACGCCCAACCCGACCTTCTTCTGCCCCTCGCGCCGGCGCCCCGAAGTCGTCAACGCTGCCGATTGGTATCAACATCCCAACACCGGTCGAACCTACGGCCACGCGAAAAACGATTACGCCGCCGGCAGCCTCGATTGGGAGACCACCTTCGACGACGGCCGGAAGGTGCGTCTGGAAGGGGGCGTCGGGCCGGTCGTCTATACCAATCCCGACGATCCAAGCCATCGCCATCTCTGCGGCATCGCCGACATCGGCGACGGCACCACCAATACGCTGCTGCTGGGTGAAAAGCGGATCAATCTCCAGAAGATGGGGACGATGCAGGCCAACGACAACGAAGGATACACGTGCGGCTGGAACCACGACATCATGCGCCACACCAACTGGGAGCCGCGTCCCGATTTCAACCACGCCTCGAGCTACGACGATCGCTTCGGGTCGTCTCATGCCGCAGGGCTGAACATCGCGCTGTGCGACGCTTCGGTGCGGTTTATCACCTACTCGATCGATCTGGAGATGTTCAAACGCCTGGGACACCGGCAGGACGGGAAGGTGCTCCAGTTGCCGTAGAAAGACCTTCCGTATAGTAGCCATCTCGCTGGAGCGAGATGCAGCCTTTGAAGCTCCGAAGTGTCTTGGCCACATCTCGCGGGACGACAGGCCGCACCTCGCCGCGCGACAGGCTACATCTCGCGGAGCG
>JABMRP010000286.1 GCA_013202535.1 Planctomycetota bacterium | reverse complement strand
GGTCAGGCCGGGGGAGCCTTGGGGTCAGGCCGGGGGAGCCTTGGGGTCAGGCCGGGGAGCCTTGGGGTCAGGCCGGGATTAGGGATTAAGGCGGTGGTTAGATGCATGCCTTAATCCTTAATCCCGGCCTCGTCCAAAACTCCTGCCCCGTTGACCCGCACGGTGACAATCTGCCCATCATACTCGCGGACCAGCGGCTTGAGAACCTCTTCCAGCTTCCACTGCCCGTCGGCAAAAGAAGATGCCTGTCCCTATTTGACATCTGATTCTCCGCAGCAAAACAGCCGCCGGCCGAGAAATCCGCGATTCCTCGCTCGGAGGGGTTGCATGGGCAGGTGTAATGTGTTAAAATTTTGGCACTACACGCTGCAGGATCCTCGCGGCTTCCATGTTGATTTGGGCGCAGGCCTCCCTTTGGGAGGCGTGCGCGCTGAGTGGGCCCGGTGTGGGCCGGGAGAAGCGAGGGGATCATGTTGCGCCTGGTGGCCTGGGCCGCGATTATTGTCGCGGGGATCGTTGCGCCGGGGGATTGCCCGGCTGAGCAGTCGGTCTGGCTGGACGAACTGGACCTCGGCCGGGCGACCAGCGGATGGCAACGTCCGCTGGTGAACCGATCGGTCGGCGGCGGTCCGCTGCGTATCGGCGGACGTACGTATCAGCACGGGCTCGGCACGCACCCGCCGAGCCGGGTTGCCCTGATGCTTGCCGGCCAGACCCGGCGGTTGGTGGCTTCAGTCGGAATCGACGACGCGGTGGGTAACGACGACGTGGCCACCGGCCGGGGGAGCGCCGAGTTCCAGGTCCTCGGCGATGGAAAAGTCCTTTGGAAAAGCGGTCTGATGCGCGGCGGCGAACCGGCCAAGCCGCTCGACGTTGAACTGACCGGCGTCGACCGGCTCGAACTGATCGTCACCGTGGCCGGTCGCTACTCGGCCGGCCATCGCGACTGGGCCGATTGGGTCGATGCGAAGTTCGAGATCACCGGTCCGCGACCCCGAGCCGAGCGCTGGGGCGCGCCCTTTCCCCCGGTCGACGAGCATCAGGCTCGATTCGACGACCTGCGGCGTCAGCTCGAGCAGTTCCGCGGCGGGCAGCAGGAGAAAGACAAGACTCGCCGCCGGGTGATCGCTTCCGAGACGTTTCACCCCGAGGCGCTGATTCTGCCCGGGGATCGTGATCCGGCCGACGTCGTGTTGCGCCGCACGACGGCCCTGCTGCAACACGTGGAGCAGATGGCCGGAACGAGAGATCTTTCGGGCGAGCGGACGGAGTTGAATCGCCTTCGACTCCAGACCGAGCAAACCCCCATCGACGACCCGGCGGCGCGACGAAAGCTCTTCGGCGCCCTGCTCTCCTTACGCCGACGGATTGCATTTGCCAATCCGCTGTTGGATTTCGATCGGATTCTGTTCGTCAAACGTCATGCGTTGCCGGGCCATTATTCGGTCGGCAATAACATGTGCGACCAGTATTTCGGATTCCACGCCATCGCCGGCGGCGGGCTGTTTGTGTTGGAAAAGCCTTTCTCCGAGAAACCGACGGTTCGTAACGTCCTGGCCGACGCGCGGTGCGAAAACGGTCGCTTCGAGGGAAAACCGCTGCCGCCGGGCGGATTCCTCTCGCCCGAGTTGTCGTTCGACGGGCAGACGATCTTGTTCGCGTGTACCGAGGCCGCGCCGACGCGTTACCAATGGACCGAAGCGAGCACGTTCGCCGTCTTCCGGGTCGGTGTCGACGGCACCGGCCTGATGCAACTGACCGAGGGGCCGACCAACGACTTCGATCCCTGCTGGCTGCCCAACGGGCGGATCGCCTTCATCTCGGAACGGCGCGGCGGCTACGGGCGGTGTTTTGGGCGTCCCGTTCCCACGTTTACGCTCCACACGATGAACGCCGATGGTAGCGACGTCGTTTGTCTTAGTCCGCACGAGACGAACGAGTGGCAGCCGAGCGTCGATCACTTCGGCCGGATTCTCTACACCCGCTGGGATTACGTCGACCGGGGCGACATTCAGGCCCACCATCCCTGGGTGATGACCCCCGATGGTCGCGACGCCCGGGCGATCCACGGCAACTATCGCGCGGCGCCGGACGTGTTGCCTTGCATGGAGATGGATATTCGGGCGATTCCCGGCTCGGCGCGATACGTGGCCACGGCCACGGCCCATCACGGGCAGGCCTACGGTTCGCTGGTGGTGATCGATCCGCAGGTGCCCGACGACGACCGGATGGCGCCGGTACGGAGATTGACGCCGGAGATCGCATTTCCTCAATCGGAAGACGGGCTACCGGTTTTCGCCACCGCATGGCCGTTGGATGAGTTTTTTCATCTGTGCGTGTTCGATGCCGAGGCGACGGTCGCCGGCGGTCCGAGGAACAACTACGGCATCTATCTGATCGACGCCTTCGGCAACCGCGAACTGATCCATCGCGACGCGGCCGTGCCGTGCCTGAGCCCGATTCCGCTTCGGCCGCGACACCAGCCGATCACCATGCCCCACTACTCGGCGCTGGGAAAACCGCCGCCGGACGACCAGGTGAAGACGTTTCGGCCGATGGCTCGTCTGCGCGAGACGGCCCCGGTAGCGGTCGTCGACGTGCGCGAGGGGCTTCCCGGGAAGGACATGCCCCAGATCACGGCTCTGCGCGTGATCCAAGTATTGCCCAAGACCACGCCGTCGGCCGATCGGCCGCGGATCGGCTATGGAAGCCAGAAGAACGCCCGGGCCGTGTTGGGGACCGTGCCGGTCGAGTCCGACGGAAGCGCCTATTTCCATTTACCGGTGGGCAAACCGGTTTACTTCCAGGCGCTCGACAAGGACGGCCGGGCGGTGCAATCGATGCGGAGCGACACGTTCGTACCCCCGGGCCATGGTCTGGTGTGTCATGGATGCCACGAACCGCGTCATCGCGCACCGAGCGTCTCGCAGCACTATCCGGCGGCGATGCGCCGCGCTCCCTCGGCCATCGAACCGGAGCCCTCGGGGTCCAACCCGTTGAGCTTTCCGCGTTTGGTACAGCCGGTGCTCGACCGCCACTGCGTGGGTTGTCATAACGGCCGGAAAGCGAAACTCGATCTGCGACCCGGCAACTATGAAGCGGACGGAAACTTCTGGTACCGCTCGTACCATGCGCTGAAGCCGTTCGCCTTCTACTACGGCGACAAGGCCTTCACCGCGCCGCGAACCACGCCGGGCAAGTTTGGCGCCCGGGCGTCGCGGCTGTTGCCGATTCTGGAAGCAGGCCATGAGGGCGTCAAGCTTCCAACGGAAGACTTCCGCCGCATCATCCTCTGGCTGGACTGCAACAGCGACTTCTTCGGATCGTACGAGGATGTCGAGGCGCAGGCGCGGGGCGAGGAGGTCGCGCCGACGCTCGATTAGTCTTGGCCGGCCGGCCGATTCTTGCCTTACTCCCCGCACAGGTGGGGTCAGACCGGCTCCAATCGCTTGCCGCGAGGCTCCATTCTCGGCTAGACTACCCCTATTGCCTCATTTCAGCGAAGGAGTAGCCGAAGTCCATGGAGCAGTTTCTTTGGATTGCCGTTTGCATGGCCGTCGTTCTTGCCGGTTTGGTGCCGTGGATCATCTCGCTGAAACGGCGGATCGCCCGGTACGTCCAAGCGGAGACGTCGTTGCGGTTCACGCAGTTTGCCGTGGACCACAGCGCGGACGCGGCCTTCTGGGCCAGATCGGACGGCCGACTGGTGTACGTCAACCGAGCGGCTTGCCGGTCGCTGGGATATTCCCGCGACGAACTTCTCCGCCTGGCGGTCAGCGACGTCGACCCGGACTATTCGGACGAGACGTGGCGGCGTTTCTGGGAAGAAATGAAGCAGAGCGTATCGCTGACGGTCGAATCGTGTCATCGGACCAAGGACGGGCGGATTTTTCCCGTGGAGATCACGGCCAATTTCGAGAGATTCGCGGATGAAGAATACACTTGCGCGTTCGTTCGCAACATCTCCGCGCGCAAGCAGGCCGAGGAGGAATTACGCAAACACCGCGAGCATCTTGAGGAACTCGTCGCCCAGCGCACCGAAGCCGTCCTGAAGACCATCGAGGAACTTCGCGCCGAGGTCGTCCAGCGCAAGAAGGCGGAAGAGGAGCTCAAGCGGATCTTCGATCTATCCCTCGACATGATCTGTATCGCCGATAACGACGGCTATTTCCGCAAGATCAATCCTTCGTTCGGGAGAGTTCTCGGGTACTGCGACGAAGAACTCGTTTCGAGACCGTACCTCGAATTCGTGCATCCGGACGATATCGCCAAGACACTCGAAGTGATCAAAGAGAAGCTAGCCCGCGGGGACGTGGTCATCAACTTCGAGAACCGGTATCGCTGCAAAGACGGTTCGGTGAAGTGGCTGATGTGGACTTCACGGCCCGTGCCGGAGGAGGGGTTGCTTTACTCCATCGCGCGCGACGCGACCGAGCAGAAACTCGCCGAGGAAGAACTGACGCGACATCGCGACCACCTCGAGGAACTGGTGGCCGAGCGAACCGCCGAACTGACCACGGCAAACGAGGAACTCCAGCGAGAAATGTCCCAGCGCCAGCAGGCGGAAAAGGAACGGGAGACGCTGATCGTCAAGCTGGAAGCCCAGAACGCCGAGCTGGAACGCTTTGCCTACACGATTTCTCACGACCTGAAGACCCCGCTGATTACGCTCAAAGCGTTCATGGGGGCGATGCAGGAAGACCTGGCCAAGGGCGACCAAGAGGCGGTCGACGACGACGTGGCCCGCATGTCGGGGGCGGCCGATAAGATGGTCGTTCTGCTGGGGGATCTGTTGGAACTCTCGCGCATCGGACGCCTGGTCAAACCGTCGGTCGACGTGGCCGTCGAGGACTTGGCTCGCGAGGCCATCGAAATGGCCCATGCGGCAATCCAGCAGCGAGGAGTGCGCACGACCGTGTCGTCCGACCTGCCCGTGGTCTTCGGCGACCGCACGCGGTTGGCCGAGGTGATGCAGAATCTGGTCGACAACGCCGTGAAATACATGGGTGACCAGACCCGGCCGCACCTCGAAATCGGTAGCCGGCAAGAAAAGGGTCAAACCGTCTGCTTCGTCCGCGACAACGGCTTGGGAATCGATCCTCGATACCAACAAAGGGTCTTCGGCCTATTCGAGCAACTCGACCGATCCGCCGAAGGGTCGGGTATCGGTCTGGCGCTGGTCCGGCGGATCGTCGAAGTCCACGGCGGCCGGATCTGGGTCGAATCGG
>JABMRP010000285.1 GCA_013202535.1 Planctomycetota bacterium | reverse complement strand
TTAGTAACCCGAAGCGTCAGCGAGGCAGTCACTTTAGTAACCCGAAGCGTCAGCGAGGCAGTCACCAGCACTTCAACGGCGGGCAGGCCCGTCGGCTAACAGACATACTACCCCGGATACCTATCATGGCAACCGATTTGCACACTCCGCCGGTCGATCCGGTCGGCGAGATCAATAAGTACGATTTCCGCAACGAGGAGAAGTACGTCTTCAAGGCCCGCAAAGGGCTCGACGCGCAAATCGTGGCGGAAATCTCCGAGATGAAAAACGAACCGCCTTGGATGCGGGATTTTCGGCTGCGGAGCCTGGAAGTCTTCGAGTCGAAACCGACCCCCAAGTGGGGCGGCAACATCGGCATCGACTTCCAGAACATCTATTACTATCTCAAGCCGACCGACCACCAAAGCCGCACCTGGGACGACGTGCCCGAGGAAATCAAAACGACTTTCGACAAGCTGGGGATCCCCGAGGCGGAGAAGAAGTACCTGGCCGGCGTCAAGGCCCAATACGAGAGCGAGGTGGTGTACGGATCGCTCCGCGAGGATCTGGCCAAGCAGGGTGTGATTTTCACCGACACCGATTCGGCCCTGCGCGACCATCCCGAGCTGTTGCGGGAGTATTTCAGCACGATCATCCCTCCGGGCGACAACAAGTTCGCGGCCCTGAACTCGGCCGTATGGTCGGGCGGATCGTTCATCTACGTACCGCCGGGCGTGAAGATCGACTTCCCGCTGCAGGCCTATTTCCGCATCAACGCGGCCAACATGGGCCAGTTCGAGCGGACGCTGATCATTCTCGACGAGGGCGCGCAGGCCCATTACGTCGAAGGATGCACCGCCCCGATGTACAGCACCGAAAGCCTTCATTCGGCGGTCGTCGAGGTGATCGTCAAGCGGGGGGCCCGATTCCGCTACACGACGATCCAGAACTGGGCCAACAATATCTACAATCTGGTGACCAAACGGGCGGTCGCTTATCAGGACGCATTGATGGAATGGGTCGACGGCAATTTGGGAAGCCGCCTGACGATGAAGTACCCGGCCGTCTACATGATGGAACCGGGCGCCCGCGGCGAGGTCCTCTCGATTGCGTTCGCCTCGGCCGGTCAACACCAGGACGCCGGCGCCAAAATGGTCCACTGCGCCCCGCATACCTCCAGCCGCATTATCTCCAAGTCGATCTCCAAGAACGGCGGCCGGTCGAGTTATCGGGGACTGGTGAAGGTCGACCGGGGAGCGAAGAAGTCGAAATCCAGTGTCGTCTGCGATGCTCTGATCCTCGACCCCCAAAGTCGAAGCGACACGTATCCCTACATCGACGTCCAGGAGCAGGACGTGACCGTGGGACACGAAGCCAGCGTGTCGCGGATCGGCGAGGAGCAGCTTTTCTATCTGACCAGCCGCGGATTGAGCGAAGCCGAAGCCTCCACGATGATCGTCAACGGCTTCATCGAACCGCTGGTCAAGGAGCTGCCCATGGAATACGCCCTGGAAATGAACCGGCTGATCGAACTGCAGATGGAAGGATCGGTGGGATAGCCATGAGCAGCACAATCACCGAGACGGGTTTTACCCGCGAGACATTCGAGACGTTTCTCAACCAGCGAAACGAACCGCCGTGGCTGAGCGATCTGCGCCGGTCGGCGTGGGAGACGTTCGAGGGTCTGCCGAAACCGGATTCCAGCATGGAAGAATGGCGGCGCACGGATATCCGCCGTTTTCGCTTCGACCGGTTCGCTCCCCCGGGTCCCGTCGCCGAGACACGACCCGTATTGCCCGAGCCACTGCTGGCGCGCGACGTGGAACTGGGCGGCCGGACCGTCTCGCTGGATAGCCGGCCCGTGGAATCGCACTTGGAGAAGCAATGGGCCGACCAAGGTGTCCTCTTCGGCAGTCTGGAAGAACTGCTGGCCGAACACACCGATCGCATCCGGCCGCATCTGCTTGCCCGGGCCATCGATCCGGGAACCGACAAGTTCTCGGCCCTGCACGCCGCCTGTTGGTCGGGCGGAACGCTACTGTATGTGCCGCGGGGTGTTGTGGTCGAGCAGCCGCTGCACGCGTTGAGCGCGATGTCGCCGCGCGGCGTCGATCTGGGACGCACGCTGGTCGTATTGGAAGAAGGGGCCGAGGCCACGCTTCTGGCCGAGATGGGTTCGACCGATCCGGAAGCGCCCGGTTTGCACTGTGGGGCCGTCGAACTGCTGGTCGGTCCCGGCGCACGACTCCGTTACGTCGACCTTCAGAATTGGGGAGGCGGCGCGTGGCATTTCGCACATCAGAAGGCGTTGGTCGACCGCGATGGGCAGTTGCAGTGGACCATCGGAGCGCTGGGCTCGCAACTGGCCAAGGTGAACCAGCACGTCGGGCTCGTCGGCCCGGGGGCGCACGCCCAGGTCAACGGCGTCATGTTTGCCGAGAACCGGCAGCACCTTTCCTACCACACGCTGCAACATCACGAAGCCGCCCGTTGCAGTAGCGACTTGCTCTACAAGGGAGCCCTGCAGGACTCCTCGCGGCTGGTCTGGCGGGGGATGATCCGCGTCGACCCCAACGCCCAGAAAACCGACGGCTACCAGCGAAACGATAACCTGATGCTCTCCGACGCCGCGAGAGCCGACTCGATTCCCGGGCTGGAGATCGAAGCCGACGATGTCCGCTGCTCCCACGGAGCCACGACCGGCCGGGTCGACGACGAGCAGATCTTTTACGCCCGAAGCCGGGGACTTACCCGAAACGAAGCGATCCGGATGATCGTCGCCGGGTTCTTCCAGCAGGTGTTCGACCGGATCACCATCGAAAGCGTTCGTCATGCACTGGGCGAGGCGATCGGCCGGAGAATTCGGCAATATGATTGATTCCATTTCCAGAGAGTAACTACGAATGTCCGAGTTTGTTCGCGTATGCAAGGTATCCGAGGTTCCCGATCCGGGCAGGAAACTGTTGGAGGTCGGGGATCGTACGGTCGTGCTCTTCCACCTGGAGGGCGAGTTTTACGCCATCGACGACGTTTGCACGCACGACGACGGGCCGCTGGGTGAAGGGGAACTCGAGGGGTATTCCATCATCTGCCCGCGGCATGGAGCCCGGTTCGACGTGCGCACCGGCCATGCCCAAACCATGCCCGCCGTACGAAGCACGGCCGCGTACGAGACAAAAGTCGAAGGAGAGGACGTGCTGGTCAAGGTGGGCGATGTCTAGTTTAGCCCCGGTGTCCAAGGAGAAACCACGCCATGCGAGCCACCGAAGAATCGGTCCGGGCCGCGCTGCGTCAGGTCTGTGATCCGGAACTGATGATCAACGTCGTCGATCTGGGGCTGATCTACCAGATCGACATCAGCGAGACGGCGGGCGCGGCAAACGTCCACATCGCCATGACGATGACCAGCCCGGCGTGTCCGGTCGCGCCTCAGATCATCGCCGAAGCCCGCGAAGCCGTCGAAGATCTCGGCGAGCACGTGGGCCGGGTCGAGGTGGAACTGGTGATGTCGCCCCCGTGGACGCCGGAATGCATGACCGAGGAGGCCCGTGACGAACTGGGCATCTTCTGAAGCCGAGCCGTCCCGCCAGCCAAGAAATCGAAAACGCCCCCGAGACCGAAGTCCGGGGGCGTTGGCGTTGGACGGGTGGACGTTGCTGCTAGTTCCACCACCACTGGTTGCTATCGGCGGGCAGAGCCGATTGGGTGCGGACCGGGGCCATCGTCGTGCTCTGCTCGATCCGCTCGACTGCGGCCCAGGAGTTGATCAACACACCGCCGGAGGCGCTGATCAGCCAGTTGCGGCCGCGCTTCAACACGCTGGCCTTGGAGTCGACGTGCTTCGGCGCGTTGAGCTCCATGACCTTCAACTGGTCGGCGTTCATCAACAGCGGCATGGCGTAGCCGGCCTTGCCGGTGAGGTTCTGGCGAACGATCAAGGCCGAGACGATGGCCAAGTCCATGCAGTTGCGAAGCTGGCCGAAGACCGGCTCGGCCCGGGCCAGTTCGTCGAACTTGTCGGTCATGTTGTCGGCCCATTTCTGGGCGACCGGATTCTTCCGGCCCGTGTGCTGCGTATTACCGTTGGCCGTGAGGAAATCCTCTTCGGTCACGGTTCGCACGGCCGCGCCGCGAATCTCCCACGCCAGACCGTCGGCGTCGCGCAACAGCGGCTGGTAGTTCGGCTCCATCCACCATCGCGGCAGCATGTTCTGCATGCCGGTGCGCGAGGTCTTCATCATGTGCAGGAAGCTGGGCATTCCGGCGACCGGGGCCAGCTCGAAGTTCATGCCCAACCGCTTCATGCGGTAGTCGGCGGCAACCAACACGCGAGCGAAATTCGTCGTCGCGGGCACGCCGCTGACGGTGATGTCCTGAAGCCCGAGCGCCTGTTCGATGCCGGCGGCCGTGGCGCCGGGATTGCCGATCGTCGTCAGACGTCGAGCGTGTGCCTGCAGTTGGTTGAGGCCTTCGGGAGTGGGATTGATCGAGCAACTGATACCGGTCCGTGCGGCGTCTTTGGCGGTGCGCAGGGCGACCAGCAGATCGTCCAACAGCATCACCGGCCGACCGGTGGAGAGCCCGACGACGTTACCCCGCTTGTCGACCTTCCAGCCTTCGGCCGGACCGACCAGGACGATGTCGTTCTCTTCGGGATAGACGAACACATAGTGGATCGCCTGCAAACCGGCCAGATAGCGAATCTCGTCGGGCAGGTCGGCCACCTTGTCGCCGCCGTGCTTGGCGATTTGGGCTTCCAGGCGTCGCAGGGAGATCTTGCGGAGCTGGGTGGCACCTTGGAGATTGGCGTCCATGTCGTCCAACTCCTCGATTCTCCACCGGGCCAGTTTGCCCAGATCGTCCAGCGCGACGTTGTCCAGCAGGCCTTGGGGATCGATGGACACGCCCCCGACGCCCCGATTGCTGAAGAGGTCATTGTTGTTCTGGGCCAGCAGCGTGGAACCCCAGGCGAGAACCAGAGCGACGGCCAGCAATGCCACCGGCACGCGGCGTCCGATTCCAGCAGCGACGCGAAAACGAGACAGCATGACGATTTCTCCTGTGTGCGCAGAATGGGCGAGTTCGCGAAAACGGCGGCCTTTCGCCCGGCCTCCACTTGTTTCACGTAATACGAACAACAATTTGTGCCAAAATAGGCAACCGCCTATTCATTATAGGGTAGTCCGAAGGCTCTGCTATGGCAAGGAAAACCCGGCAGACCCCACTAATGGGTTGTATGAATTACTGAAATACCCCCCCGATACGTGGTTTCTTGGGGGACAACTCCTTGATCGACGCCCCGCCAAGCGGATATGGTAGAGGTTGGCTTGCGGTCGGTAGCGTTGCGGCGTGCGGGCGTTTTTGGCGGCACTTGGTGCGCGAGGGCGGCGGAGCGATGATTTCCCAGCTAGCCTATCTGGTCATTCGCGAAGGCACGAAATGGACCGACGTGTTCCGGCTGGTCCCGGGCCAGGCGGTGACCATCGGTCGTGCTCCGACCAACCGCATCGTCATCAAGGACGAGCGGTGCAGCCGCAATCACGCGGAGATTTTCCTCTCCGAAGAGCAGTGGACGTTGCGCGATTTGGAAAGCCGCAACGGGACGGTCGTCGGAAGCCAGGCGGTCACGGAGGATTGGGTGTTGCGGCCGGGCGACTCGATTCGCATCGGCCGCTCCCAGTTGGTCTTCGTGCATCAGTTGTCCGAGGCGTTTCCCGAGGGCAGCGGTATCGTCAGCCGGTCCAGCGATACGGAGGAGTCGCCCGGCACGTCCTCGGACGATGATTCCAGCGTGCTGACGGCCTATCAGCCGACGACGATTACGCACCGCCGCGGCCAGACGAAATACCTCGCGCCGCACGACGAGGAAGAGAGCGGCGTGTCGAAGGCGGGGCGAGCGTCGGCGAAGCTCTGCCGCCTGGCCTACGAGTTGGCCAAGGTTCCCGACGCGGTGACATTGGCCGATCAGGCCCTGGCCGGGCTGTTCGAGGGGACCGCGACCGACACCGGCGCGGTGCTGCTCTTGCCCAAGGATCTCCAGGGCGAGGCGCGCGGTGCGGCCCTGGAAGTCATTGCCTCGCACAGCACGTCCGGGTCGGCGTATCATCGTATCTCCAATTTCCTCGCCACCACCGTCTTGCGCGAGGGGGAGGCGGTCTTGGCCCGAAACGTGATGGGCGACAGCGCCCTGGGTAGCCGGGACAGCAAGGGCGTGATTCACGCCACCAGCGTGATCTGCGCCCCGGTGCGACGCGGCGCGAAGACGTTCGGTGTCGTCCATCTCTATTCGACCGACGCCGAGCACGTACCCGACCCCGACGACCTCGAATTCACGCTCGCCGTGGCCGACACCGTGGCCGTTGCCCTGGTCAACCTCACCCGCCGGGAGGAACTGGCCGAGAATCTCCACCAGATTCGCACCGAGAACGTCGAACTGCGCGAGCGGCTGGGCGTGGAGAGCGAGATCGTGGGCAAGAGCGAGTGCGTCGCCAAGATCGCCGAGGACATCGCCCGAGCCGCCCCCAGCAACGCCACCGTTTTGATCCGCGGCGAAAGCGGCGTGGGCAAGGAGTTGGTCTCTCGGGCCATCCACTACTCGAGTCCTCGCCGGCGAAACGTCTTCGTCTGTCTCAATTGCGCGGCGCTGTCCGAAGATCTGCTGGCCAGCGAATTGTTCGGCCACGAGCGGGGAGCGTTTACCGGCGCGACCGACCGGAAGATCGGCAAATTCGAGGCCGCCCACCAGGGAACGCTCATGCTCGACGAAATCGGCGAGATGAGCCCCGGGATTCAGGCGAAGTTTCTCCGCGTGCTCGAGGGGCATCCGTTCGAGCGGGTCGGCGGAAGCAAGCCGGTGCTGGTCGACGTCCGCGTGATCGCCGCGACCAACCGCGATTTGGAGCGCGAAGTGGCCGAGGAACGTTTCCGCCGCGATCTCTACTTCCGCCTCCACGTCCTGGAGATCGTCGTGCCCGGGCTGCGCAAACGACCCGAGGATATCCCCGAGCTGGCGCACCATTTCCTGGAGAAATTCAAGTTGGAAACCGGCCGCCGCATCGACGGATTTACCGACGGCGCAATGGAGCAATTAGCTCGCTATCGCTGGCCGGGAAATATCCGCGAGTTGAAGAACGTCATCGAACGCGCCGTGGTTCTCACCCGGCATCGGAAGATCGACGTCGAAGATCTGATGCTCTCGAACCTGAAGACGGCCGGCGATACCGGACTGCTGCCGCATCCGGACACCTATCGCGCCCGTTCGCTGGGCGACGTCGAACGCGACCACATCGCCGCCACCCTACAGGCCACCGGCTGGAACAAGAGCCGCGCGGCCGGCATTCTCGGCATCGAACGGTCCACCCTGGACCGCAAGATCCGCCGCTACGAACTCGGCAGCAAACCCCGCCCGGGAAAAGGCGGCTGAGAAGGTATTTTTCCGTAGCCCGATTCGCAAGAATTCGGGACCAAAGGTGGACAGTCACCGAGTTCCCGTCACACATATCGGTGATTGTCCCGCTTTTCACAAGCACGCAAACCAGATCGGAACCTCCGCCCCGCACGAGCCGCGTCCCAGCCATCCGATCCAGGCTCGGCCCACGTTGCCATCAAGCGGTCCCTTTCGACACGTCTCATCTCGGCCATACGTTTGCTGGGACCAAGCCATGGCGCACCGGTCGATGTGAACCGCCGGATCTTGGCCATTACTCCTTGGCGGCGGCGACCAAAGTCTCGAACCACAAAGGGCTTGCGCGCGTCGGTCGATTTCCCCGACGCGCATTGACGCAAGACCCTGCTTGCGGTGGGTGTTGAGCAAGATGCCGTTTGCCAGCTCATGACACGCCCTCAGGTGCGCGCTGAGATAGGCGGTTGAATCGCGGCTGTCATCAGTTTGATGAGGTGTTGCGATGTGTCTCGATCGGCTTCGCGAATCAAATTGATTCTACATTCGGTGTGTCGGACCGACGCGAGTTAGCTTAGAATGGAAAAGTTCACTCTGACGAGGGTCGTGTGTGACCTGCTTACTGAATGTATACCTTCAGTAATCCGGGCTTACATCGACTTCTCCAACGAATAACAAGTTCTGCGCCTCCCAGTAGGCACATCAACCATTAGTAGATAGCACGGTCGTATTGCGATGATTAGTGTCCGGGAAATGGCTGGGCTGATATGGCTGGGGGTGCTGCTCGTCGCGGCCCTCGCATACGGCCCGACAAGAAAATCTGTCCCCTCGATTCTGCTTAGCTTCGCCAAGCCACCGCTCCTGGTTGCTTTCAGCTTGTACTTCGCGTGGATTGCACTCGGAGTCTATATCGGCCATCTGGCTGGCGGATGGAATCCCTCCATGCTGGGTCCGACAATCGTCTGGACTCTTCTCGTTGGCATTCCGCTCATCTTCGGCATGACCAATGCTGCCAAGGACCCGCGGTGGCTGCTTCACCAACTTCGTGCCCTTTTGTCGGTCACCATCTTACTCGAATTCATGGTCAACGTTCGGACGTTTTCCCTGGCGGTCGAGTTTACCCTACAGGGAAGCCTCGGCTTCTTGGTTCTCTTGGCAAGTGTAGCCTCGCTTCAACCTGAGCACCACGTCGTGGCGAAGGCCATCAACTCACTGATGGGCATCACTGCCCTGGTTCTAGCCGGCGTCGGCATCACGCGTCTAGTCACGACGTGGGCGGAACAGGACTGGCATCAGACCATGCTCGGCCTCATTATGCCTCTCTGGTTGGGTGCCTGGGCTGCTGCATTCGTCGCCCTTCTTGGCCTCTACTCTAACCTGGAACGGATCTTTCGACTCATGTCCCTCCAGAATCCGCGAAGGCTCGCCCGTTTTTGGAGAATTCTCCCTCTCGCGCTTCGCGCAGGATGGCGTCCGAAAACGATTTGTAAGTGCCACGGCTACTGGTACAACAAGATTGCGAACTCCTCCGGCATTAGGGAGGCCAACCAAGTAGTGGGTGAGTTCCTCGAATACCTGGCCAACGACGATGCATTGGTAGCAGCCGCAGCACAGAAGCTCGTAGACAACGCCGGCCTGCAAGGTACGGACGACGAAGGAGCTCAGCTTGATCAGCGGGAATTCAAGGAGACATGGAACGCGCTAGAGACGATAATGCTGTGGTTCCATGGTTGGTACGCGAAGAACGCTCCGGGGTATGATCTCGCCAAGATTCAGCAAATCATGGCGCTTCACCAGTTCAACGATCTCCCTGAACCTCACGGGATCACGGCTCGCGTTTCGCCGGGCGGGGAATCCTGCTATGCAATGCGTCAAACCATCACGGGCCGGGTTCTCGCCGTTGGATTGCACGGGCATGATTTCGGGCACTGGGACTGGGACGGAGACCACGAGCCAAACGGCTACCCAGGCAAGGGCGGTGATTGGGGAGCCGACTGGGCCGCTCAGGCTTTCAACCCGAACCGCTAGCCAGATAGGACCGCTAGCGGACCATAACTGAAGGCCTGCCATTTCGGTCTGGGCGGGGAGCACCTATCTGTCTGGGCGACAGGACTACGATTCACGGGATTCGTTTGATCGAGGATCAGCCAGACCAGTAGGCACGGCAGTGCGCAGAACAAATCGCTCAAACCGACCTCGCTTCGCTCGGCGGCTTAGCTCGACCGTTGCCATATCCTAACCTGCCCCG
>JABMRP010000284.1 GCA_013202535.1 Planctomycetota bacterium | reverse complement strand
CGTCAACACCGGCGCCAACGACGTGACCGTCAGCGACGGCTGTGCCTTCTCGGCCGGTTCCTTGAAGATCTCCGGCAGCGGCGCCCCGTTTACCGTCGGCGGTGACAACATGGCCGCCGGACCCCCAAGGCTCGGCCTCAGCGGCGGGACGGTTACCGTCTCTGCCGGCGGCGGGATGCCCAGCGGGCTGGCGTATCATATCGACGCCAGTGACGCCGCCACCCTGTGGCAGGATACCGGCGGTACTAACCCGGTGACCGTCAACGGTCAGTTGGTTGCCCGATGGGACGATAAGAGCGCTAGCGGGATTAACGTCAGCGAAGGCAACACTGGCGATCAGCCCGAGTATCGAGCCTCGGTCGCGGGCCTCAACAACATGCCGGCGCTGTTCTTCGACGGCGACGTGCTCCGCGGCACCAACGACACCGGAATCACCGGCGACCACGACCTCACGATGATCACCGTCTGGTCCGACGCCGCGGGCACCGGGCAGAACTATCAGCACACGGTCCACATGGGAAACACGGGTACCCGTGAAGCATACGGCCACTCGGTCTCGCGCGCCAGTAACGGCGGTCAGATCGGCAACCACTACTGGGGTGATGGGTGGGACTCGTCGAGCACTAACGGCCTGGGAGCGGCCAACATCGCGTTGTCCACCTATGACAGCGGCGCCGACCAAGACATCTGGTGGGTCAACGGCGACGCCGTGGGCAGCTACGGGGTCACCTTGAACATTGCGGCCAACCAACTCCAGATCGGCTCGCGGCTTAACCCGGTTACCGAAGGCTTCCGCGGCAACCTTGCCGAGGTGCTCATCTTCGATCAGGTCCTGACCAGCGCGCAGATGAACGACGTCGGCGGCTATCTGGCCGCGAAGTACGGCATCAACGCCCCGAACTGGACGGGTAGTCTGGCGGTACCGCCGATCAACCTGCCCGATACCGACGTAGCGGTATCCGCCGACGCCACGCTCAACGCCGATACCCCATTGACCGCCACCTTCGGCGACTTGGACATGGCCGCGGGCGCGGATCTGACGCTCACCGGCGCTCCCGACGGGTTCAGCTTCAACGACATCAGCGGCGGGCATTCGGTCGACGGCGGTGCGGTGACCGCCCGAAGTGGGATTTCGCCGGGAGTCGGTGTCGAGTCGGACTTCCGTATCGGCGGCGATCTGACGCTCGCCAATGCGGCCACGTACGATTGGGATCTCGGTCCCGACGCCGACGCCGACGGGATCGGCGAGTTCGATACGATCAACGTGTCGGGCGACTTGACCCTGGGCGACTGGACGCTCGCGCTGCACGACCTGGGCGGCGAGGCCCACGAATGGGATCCGCTGGCTTTGTTCATCGGCTTTACCGACGTGACGTGGGATCCCGATCTGGTCTCGTTCGACATGACCGATGCCCCGGCATGGCTGGAGTTTACTCAGCCGGAAGACCTGTGGGTCGAGCACCTGCTCGCCGGTCCGCGAGGTGAGGGCCTGTACCTGTTGGGGCTGCAAACCGTGCCCGAGCCGTCGACGATCGTGTTGATGCTCCTCGGCGGCCTCGGCCTGCTGGCCGTTGCCCGGCGGCGACGCAAGGCGTAAGACGGCGGTCGACTCATCGACAGCCGACAAAGCGAAAGCCCCGCAGCCCGATCAGGGGGGGGAGCGGGGCTTTTCTTTGTTTCGATCTGGTTCCTCTGCTCAGCGGGCGGCCAGCGCTTCCATCACCCGATCGGTGATCGTTCGGATCAGCGCTTCCTGGTCGGCCGGGGGCGTGGCGTTGGGGGTGGCGGCTGTGGCGGCCGGCGCCGGATTGGGCTGCGGTGAATTATACCGCGGCGCCTCGAACGCCTTCGGGGCGACGCCCGTCTCTTTCCAACTATCGCGGAAGACGTCGTTGGCACACAGTTCACAGTTTTCCATCTTCGCCCGGGGATCGCTGTAGCCCCATTGGTCCTTCAAGTCCATCAGGGCCTTGGTCTCCGGCTCGGTGAAGTAGTGGACTCCGCCCAGTCCACGGGCGAGCATCAACATGCGGCAGTAGGCGTCGAGCACTTCGGTCCACCAATAGGCCTTTTCCACCGTTGCGTCGAAACTGACCGTCCCGTGATTTCCGAGGATGATGACGTTCGACTTATGCACGAAGGGCAAGATCGTATCGGCGAATTCCTGCCCGCCGGGGATGGCGTACTTGGCGATCGGCACGTCGCCGATAAAAATCTCGACTTCCGGCAACACACACTGCGGTACCGGCTCCCGGGCGATCCCGAACGCCGTGGCATGGGGCGGATGGCAATGGACCACCGACTTGATCTCGGGTCGCTCCTTCATCAGTGCCAGATGCAAAAGCACCTCGCTGGTCCGCTTGCGCCGGCCGGCCAGTTGCTTGCCCTCCATGTCGACGACACATAAATCGTCGGGCTTCATAAACCCCTTGGTCATCATCGTCGGCGTGCAGATCACCTCGTTGTCGCCGATGCGATAGGAGATATTGCCGTCGTTGGCCGCGGCAAACCCCTTCTTGTAGAGGCGGCTGCCGATATCGCAAATCTCTTGTTTGATTTTGTGTGCGTTGATCATGGTTTGGTTCTCTTACGGTTGACCTATCTCCCCAGCCCGCGGCCGGGGAACGAGTTATTTCAATGTTTCGGCGTCCACGTCGATCGAGTCGAGGATGGCCGCGTTGTAGGCGTCGATCGGTTTGACCTCGGGGTAAAAGGGCATCGCCGCCTCGCGGCCTTCGCTGATCGCAATGCGGCTGCCGATACCGGCGCCCAGTTCGTCGAACACGGCAAATTCACCCGCCGGTTCGTCCGATCCGCCCAACAAATCCCCCAGCGAAAGCGGTGTGACGAGCTTCAGCCGCGCCCCCTGGAGGCTCGGATGGACCCGGCTGAGCGTTACCGTGCCGACCACTTCACCGATTCTCATGCGCGTACCTCGTTTCTATCCCAATCGATCTCGAAACACGGGCGGACACGCCCTGATGCCCGCGTCGCGAAAGTCTTCAATGATCCGCCGCAGTTCGACGAGCCCGTACTTGGTCGGATCGGCCACCAGCACATTGGCCCCGACCGAAGCGAGCGCTGCGGCGGTGCCCGACGTGTCGGTCGCCGCGACCGCCCGAACCCCCTGTTGCCGGTTGGCCAGGCAAGCCACTGCTGCCGGAAACTTACATAGCACGATCGCCAGTGCGTTGCCCGAGCCAACGGCTTCGGCCGCCCGATCGGTTGCGCCGAGGGAGCAATCGATCCGCTGCGACTCGATCTCTCCCGGTTTCTTCCTCAGGACATCGACCAGCGGGGCCGGATCAAACTTCGATCCCACGACCGTCAACACCAGGCGCGCCGCCGGGACATGGTTTCCGCCTTGGCATGTTTCTCGAACCAACGTCACGTCGCGATCACGCAATTCGTCGCAAACCGACGGCGTGACGACCGCCTCGGGTAGCACCACCAAACGTTGCACCCCGCCTAAGCGTCCGGCGATGTCTTTCATCGTGACCACGCGCGCGGCCAGTATCAGCCGGCCTTGGCTTTCCGGCGCGGCCGCATCGCCCGAGGTCGACGAAGCCGCCGTTTCGTTCGGCGCGGAGCGAGCCCGCGGCGCGGCACCCAGTCGGGCGAGCACCTCGTAAACGATCCGATCGATATCCATGGGCGAATCGGCCATCAGTCAGGAATTCCTATCACCGACCATCGGACGGGCGTGTTGTCGCTTGCCAGTAGCTCTCGCGTGGCGCGTCCGTCGCTGGTCACGATTACCGTTTCTCCAATGCCGGCCCCCAACGCATCGAC
Organism: Planctomycetota bacterium; assembly: GCA_013202535.1. GTDB lineage: Bacteria > Planctomycetota > Planctomycetia > Pirellulales > Thermoguttaceae > JABMRP01. Next base: position 8,856 of record JABMRP010000284.1, on the reverse strand, counting down.
GGCCAGCACGGGATCGCCGTCGCACCCGTGGCCGTCGGCCTCCAGCGGTTGTACCACCAACAGCTTCCACCCCTGCATCGAAGGATGCTTCACGGTCGAAGTCGTGTTGCCGATGACACGTCCCAGGAGCACGATGTTGTTTTCCTTTGTTCGTTTCCCAAACGGGATCACTTCCCCAAAATTCGCAAATTATCGATCATCGAGCAGCGTCTTTCGCGGGTGAAGGTTAGCGGCGTGGTGACGCCTTCTCCGGTCGGTCCGGCGATGGAGAACGACAGGTATCCCTCTCCGCCGAGTCCCAGTCCCGCCATGCTCGGGCCGTTTTTCACAAACAGGGTCGTATCCAGCGCCTTGCCCATGCGGGTCATGTGCGATACGTCGTGCGAGTGGATCATGGCCGTGTGACGAAAACCGTGTTCGCTTTTCCGCGCTCGCTCGATGGCGTCGTCGACGTCGCGACAGCGGACAAAGGGGACAAAGGGCATCATCTGTTCGACGGGCACGAAGGGGTTCGATTCGTCGGTCTCGCCGAACAGCAGCTCGACCTCCGGGGCCACGTTCTTGCCGATCCCGGCGGCCAACACGGCCGCGTCTTGTCCGAGAAAATCGCGGGCGGGCACATCGTGCTTGTGCTGGCCCTCTCCGACGGTGGCAATGGCCACGCGGGTCAGGGCGTCGACCTCGCCGGCCGATAATCGCACGGCACCGGCCCGTTCCATGGCCGCCATCATCGCGTCGAACACCTCGCCGACGACAAACGCCTGCTTCTCGGCGATGCACAGCAGGTTGTTATCGTACGCGGCGCCTTGAATGATGCATCGGGCAGCCCGATCCAGATCGGCCGTTTCGTCGACCACCACGGGCGGGTTACCCGGTCCGGCAATGATCGCCCGTTTGGCCTGTTGCATGGCCGCCCGCGCCACGCCGGGTCCGCCGGTCACGCATAGCAGGTTGACGTCCCGATGCTTGAAGATCGCTTCGGCCGTTTCCAGCGTGGGCTCGGTGATGATCGTGATCAGGTTGTCGATCCCCAGGTCGGCGTAGATGGCCTCGTTGTAGCGGCGAACCCCCTCGGATCCCACGCGACGGCCGCTGGGATGCGGGTTGAATACGACCGTATTGCCCGCGGCGATCATGCTCACCGCGTTGCCGGTAATCGTGGGCAGTGAATGGGTGACCGGAGTAATCGCGCCAATGACGCCGAAGGGAGCGTGCTCGACGACGGCCAGCCCGTGGTCGCCGCTGAACACTTCGCTGCGCATGAACTCGACACCCGGCGATCGCCGGCCGAGTGTCTTTAGCTTGTCGATCTTGTGCTGGAGTCGGCCGATTTTCGTCTCTTCCATCTCCATCGTACCCAGCTCGACACACTGGTCGATGGCCACCCGGCGGATATGGCCGATGATGCGGCGGCGATCCTCGATGGTTCGCCGGGAAAGCTGCTCGAAGGCCTCTCGCGACGCGGCCACGGCTTCGTTGACACACGTGAATTGGCCCAGTCGGCCTTGGTAGCCGCCGGCGGCCGGCGCGGTTCCGTTGGACCCGATCCGGGAGAGCACTTCGGTAACGACATTGCGGACTAGAGTTTCGTCGACTTGCATGATGGCAATTCCTTGGGACGGCTTCTTACGAATCCGAATCGTTGGCTTCCTTGTCGTATACGCACAAACTGTCGACGTGTACCGTGTCGACAATCCCGATGACCACCGTGTCGACGGGCAGAGTCTTTGTTTCGGGGGTGAGCCGGGCGCTGGAGCCCTGGGTAATCAAGACGAATTCGCCCTGGCCCGCACCGACCGTATCGACGGCCACAAACGTGCGCCCGGTCGTTTTCAGACCCTTGCGAGTCTCCGCGTCGAGCCGATAAGGTTCGACGACCAGCAGCTTATGGCCGACCATGGCGTCGACTTTCTGCGTGGCCACCAGCGATCCGGTAACTTTGGCAATAAACATGGGCTAACCCTCCAACAGGGCTTTGGATTGCCGGGCAACGATGATTTCCTCGTTGGTGGGTACGACCCAAACCTGCACGCGGCTTTCGGCGGCGCTGATCTTCGCTTCTCCTTGGACGTCTTCATTGGCGGCCGCGTCGAGCACGATGCCCAGTTCTTCCAGGTCGCGGCAGACCTCCGCTCGAAACGCGGCCCGGTTTTCGCCGATGCCGCCGGTAAACACGATCACGTCGGCGCCGCCCAACTCGACCAGATAGGCACCCAGGTAATGGCGCGTGCTGGAGGCGTAGACGTCCAGTGCCAACTGGGCTCGCTCGTTGCCGTCGGCGGCCGCTTCGATGATGTCGCGCAGATCGGTTCCGACGCCGCTGATGCCCAGCAGTCCGCCCTGATTGGCCAGCACCGCCAGCACTTCGTCGAGCGACTTGCCCGTCTTCTCGATCAACAGCGGCAGGGCAAAGGGGTCGAAATCCCCCACCCGATTGTTTTGCGGCAATCCGCTCTGCGCGCTGAGGCCCATGCTGGCGGCCACGCTCCGGCCATCGCGAATGGCACACAGCGAACTCGATCCGCCCAGGTGACAGGAGATCATCCGCAGGTCGTCGCGGCCGAGGATTTCGGCGGTGCGCGTGGCGATGTAACGGTGGCTGGCGCCGTGGAATCCGAAGCGGCGAATCAGGCCGTCGGCCGCCCACTCGTGTGGGATGGCGTAGTGCCGGTTTCGCTCGGGGATCGTCTGGTGGAAATCGGTCTCGAAGGCCGCGACCAACGGAATCTCGGGGAGCTGTTGGCCCAATTGCCGCATGGCGGCGATGTAGGGCGGGTTGTGGGCCGGGGCCACGTGGTTCATCTCTTCCATGGCCGCCAGCACCTCGGGCGTTACCCGTTGCACGCCGGTAAGCCGTCCACCATGTACCGCCTTGAAGCCGATCGCCGAAACTTCCGAAGCGTCCTTCAGACAGCCCGACTCGGCATCGGTCAACTGCCCAAGACATTGACGCACCGCTTCGGCGTGGTCGGGCACGGGGACGTAACGCTCGCGGCGGTCGTCGCCGATTTCGACGAAGCAGCAACTTTCCGGCGAGCCGATCCGATCGATGCCGCCACGGGCGAGCTGCCGCTCGTGGTCCATGTCGTACAGGCGGTACTTGAAGCTCGTCGAGCCGAGGTTGGCAACGAGAATCTTCATGGATTGCTACTCCTCCCCGAGCGACTCGCCGGCCGGCTTCCGCCGCGACGAACGTCTGCCCGGGGCGTGGGGTCCTTCCTCGTGGCGTTTCTACGACAGGTAGGCGGCAGTCACACCGTCGGCCGGCCGGGGGATGATGTGGCTGGCCACCAGTTCGCCGACGGCGCCGGCCGCGTTGGCGCCGGCTTCCACCGCCGCACGCACACTGCCCACGTCGCCGCGAACCACGGTCGTTACCAGTCCGCCGCCGATCTGAACTCGCTTGACGATCTTCACGTTGGCCGCCTTGGCCATCGCGTCGGTCGCTTCGACCAGCGCCACGAGCCCTCGGGTTTCAATCAATCCAATGGCGTCTTGCATGGTTGGGATATCCTTCGTCGGTTAGTATCTAAATTGAACGGTGTTCTTCAATTATCAGCGACCAGTGTTCCGTCGCACCGGAATACTAGTCCCTAGTCCCTACTTACGCCGTTCGCTTGGGTTTGGCGGGCGGGGGCAGCACGACGTCGAGATCTTCGTGCGGTCGGGGGATGACCTGGACGCTGATGATTTCGCCGATACGGCCACCCGCGGCGGCACCGGCGTCGGTGGCCGCCTTCACGGCCGCAACGTCGCCGGTCACAAACGCCGTGACCATGCCGCTGCCGACTTTGTCCCAGCCGAGAAACTCGACGTTGGCCGCCTTCATCATCGCGTCGCTGGCCTCGACCAGGGTTACGAACCCTTTGGCCTCGATCATACCCAGCGCTTCTCTAACTTTTGCCATGGTTATCGTCTCCGAGTTGGTGAAACAGTTGTCTGGTGTCTAGCGTCTGGTAGTTCTCTATGGTTTGAAAAGCTCGACTTTCGTGGCGTGATCCATGTCCACCGCGTTTCCTTCGTCGGTATCCAGATGCACTTCGAGCTTGCTCGTCTGGTCGGCCCTGACCAACAGGTTCTCCAGCACGGCACCGCAGGAGGAGCTAACCCGCAGATTCATGCGATCGCCGTCCTGAACACCGTAATGCGCCGCGTCGTGCATGTTGATGTGAACGTGCCGCTCGGCCCTGATTACTCCCTCTTTCAGTTCGACCACTCCCTCGGGACCAACCAGCACACAGCCCGGGGTTCCTTCGAGCTTGCCGCTGCCGCGTACCGGCAGGTCGATGCCCAACGAGATGCCGTCGGTAAACGCCAACTCGACCTGCGACTTGGATCGCGTGGGCCCCAGAATACGAACCGATGGCAGCATCCGCTTGCGCGGACCGACCAGCATGACCGTCTCCTCGGCCGCGTAGGCTCCGTCTTGGTACAGATCCTTCATCGCGGTGAGTTTGTGTCCGGGGCCAAAGAGCGTTTCCACATCGGCATCGCTTAGATGCACGTGCCGGGCGGAAATGCTCACGACCAACTCCGGCCGGCTACCCGGCGGGGGACCGATCTGCTGGACGACGATCTCGCGGACGATCTGCTCGACCAGGCTGCGATCGATCGGCGGTGCCACACTCATCCTGGTATTTCCCGTTGTCGTGTTTCGTGGTTACAGTTTGTGGTCATATCTCGTCGCCGACGGACGTCTGGGGTTCCTCGCCGCACGGCTCTTTCGGCACGGCCACCGACAGGGCCACTCCGGCGGCTTCCAGCCGGGCCGGCCAGCCGGCGGGGATCCGATCGTCGGCCACCAGCCGATCGACCGCTTGCAGCGGGCAGAGGTGGGCAAGGCTCTGACGCCCAAACTTACTGGCGTCGGCCACGACGATCACCTCGTCGGCCGCCCGCATCATTGCCTGTTCCGTTTCCACCAGCAGCAGGTTGTTGTTAAAAAACCCCTCCTCCTTAATGCCGGCCACGCTGAGGACCGTCTTCCGTACTCGCACCGTGGCGAGCATCTTGTCGGCGTAAGGTCCCATGGCCACGCCGGTTCGAGAACATATGTTTCCACCTATCAAGACTAGGTCACTGCGGTGGTCGGAAGCGAAAAGACTGGCCACCGGCAGCGAAGTGGTCACCACGCTCAGCGGCCGGCCGACCAGCAGCCGGGCGACCTCGTAGGTGGTGCTCCCGCCGTCGAAAAGGACGGTATCGCCATCGTCGATCAGCGCGGCCGTTTCCCGAGCGATTGCCCGTTTCTCCACCCATTTGGAGGAGGATGCGCGGTCGAAATGCGCAAATTTGGGCGAACTTCCCGTATAAAACACCCCGCCGTGTGTGCGTTTTGCTACCCCCTCTTCCTCGAGAAGTTCGAGGTCGCGTCGGATCGTCGACTCGGACACCTCCATTTGGCTCACCAGCTCCGGCAACGCGGCAAATCGGCGTAGGCGCACGAGTTCTAACAGGCGACGGCGACGCTCTTTGGCTAACATTGCAGGGGGCTCTCGGGACGGCGGACCCAGTTCCTGATCGATTATTGCCGATTAGATGACAGAAAGCAAGCATATTCCACCAAATAGATGAAAGAGTGCCATCTTTCTTGGATAAGCATTGAATCATGGCAATACGGGGTTGAATTAGCGTGGGGAACTGGCAGAATGTCTGGGTAGCTTGAGTCACCCCTGCTTTCCACGCGATGTACCACCGGCGGCACCACCACGTAGTGGGTTGAAGATCCGCCAACCAACACTCCGCTGTCGCTGCCTTGCTTCTTGCCCAGAACCTTCTCCCGTGGCCTTCGCAAGCGAGGGCCACCCCCGAGAAGTGGTGCTCGGGACTGGCAATGCAGGCAGGGAGCGGCTAGCATGGATGGTTTGGGAATGGGTCGCCTCTGGCAATCAGACATGCCGGGCGCTGGAAACCCTATCGGCGAGGCAGAATCGGATGGACGAGGTATCGATCAGTCCGGCTGCGATGCGCATTGTGAAACTCCTGGTCGGCAAACCGCCTCAGAGTATTGCCGACCTGATCGATGCCACCGGTGTCACGCGGACTGCGGTGACGGAGCAACTCAATGAGTTGGCCGGTAGCGGTTTCATCGAGCGACGCACCGAGCGACTCACGGGCAGGGGACGCCCGCGTTACCTCTACGTTGCGACCGACGGCGCCCTTTCGGCCTTGTTCGCCGGGTATCAGGGCATGCTGGTTCCGGCCATCTGGAGGGCGATCGACGAGGTCGGCGGCGAGGACCTGACCGGTGAGGTGCTGGAAAAAGTCAGCGCGGCGATGGCCGCTCATTATAGGTCCCAAATCACGGCCAAACAACCGGAAGGACGACTTCGACAGCTTGGGAAGATCCTCGGCAACGAGGGGGGGTTGGTCGAAGTGGTTGCCCGCAACGGCAAGATGGTGATGAAGAAACGGAGTTGTCCGTTCATCAGCATGCTCGACGAGAATCGCAACGTCTGCTGTGTTGACCAGCAGATGATGGCCGCGATCGTCGGATCGAAAGTGCGCCGAACCAGTTGCCGACTGGAAGGCTCTCCCTGCTGCACGTTCGAGGTTCGCCGGAGCAGGCGGCGAAAGAAATGAATGTACTTGGTGCCCGCCCGCGAGACCCCGATTGCGCCCAAGCAACACGTCGGCACGGGGAATCGGCGTGCCGTCGCGCATGGGCCGAGGCGCGCCGTCGCCGTTGCGGACCGCTTCGACACTCCTGATTTCGCTCTTCCTTTCCGGGCCGCTGGCCATGTTCCGCCGATTGACAACTCGCATCGTGCTGATCCCCCTGTGCCTGGGCGGGGTGGCAGCTATTCTTGTGGCGGCCGACTGGTGGTTCGGATTCCCCGAGGGGCGAACCATGCACTACGTGGGCCGGGAGAAATGTGCCGAGTGCCATCAGGAGCAGATGGAGCAGTGGACCGGATCCGACCACGACCGGGCGATGGACTTGGCCACGCCGGAAACGGTGTTGGGTGATTTCAACGACCGGCAATTCACGCACGCCGGCGTCACCTCGACGATGTCCCGCCGCGGCGACAAGTTCTTGGTCGAGACCGACGGCCCGACGGGCGAAATGACCACCTTCGAAGTGAAGTACGTGTTCGGCGTCCGCCCCTTGCAGCAATACATGGTCGAGTTTCCCGAGGCCGTGAAACTTCTCGACGGGTCGACGATGCCCGCCGGCAGCGTGCAATGCTTGCCGTTGGCCTGGGACACGGAAGGGGGGCGCTGGTTTCATTTGTATCCCGACGAGGAGAAACTCCCGGCCGGCGACCAACTGCACTGGACCGGCGCCTTGCAGAACTGGAACTACATGTGCGCCGAGTGCCACTCGACCAATCTGAAGAAGAACCACGACGTCGAGAGCCATGCGTACGACACGACCTGGTCGGAGATCGATGTTAGCTGCGAAACCTGCCACGGCCCGGGCAGCTTGCACGTGGAATTGGCCGAGTCAAAGAGCCTCTTTTGGGATCGCCGCTACGGTTTCGGGCTGGTGAATCTCAAGGGCGAAAACCCTCGTGCGGAGATCGAAACGTGCGCGCCGTGCCATTCGCGGCGCCGAATCGTCTATCCGGCCAACCGTGACGGCGAGGTTTTCACACAAGAGGCACCCGAGTTTCTCGACTACTATCTGCCCGAGTTGCTCGACCGCGAGTTGTATTATGCTGACGGACAGATCCTCGACGAGGATTACGTCTACGGCTCGTTCCTGCAAAGCCGGATGTATCGCGAGAAGGTCCGCTGCAGCGACTGCCACGATCCGCACACGGCGCGGGTCAAGTTTACCGACAACCGGCTCTGCGGCCAGTGCCACACGCCGACCTCCAAGTACGACGACCCCTCGCACCACCATCACCCCGACCCGTCGAAGACGAGAACCACGCGGGTGGGGACCGAACGGTCGGGCACCGAGTGTGTCGAATGTCACATGCCGGAAACCCACTATATGGTGGTCGACCCGCGACGCGATCATAGCATTCGCGTCCCGCGTCCCGACTTGACCGTGTCGCTGGGGATTCCCAACGCCTGCAACGGTTGTCACAACGACGAGTCGAAGGGCGAGACACCCCAGTGGGCGGCGGAGAAAGTCGAGGAGTGGTACGGACCCAAGCCCAAGGGAGATCCTCCCCATTTCGCCTACGCGATTGCCGCCGGAAGGAAGCACGACCCCCAGGGGATCAAGCCGCTGGGCGCGCTGATGAAGCGCACCGATACCAGCGCGGTGGTTCGCGCCAGCGCGCTGCTCCTGCTGGCCGACTACCCACCCGACAATACCGAAGCGGCCCAAATGGCCGAGTCGGCCGCGTTTCGGGTGCTCAAGAACGACGAAGAAGACGCCTTGGTGCGGGTGGCGGCCGTGCGGGCACTGGAAAACGCTCGACCCGATGAATGGGCCGCCTACCAGCAAATCCGCGTCGTACGCGACCAGGTGCGCCTTTTCGAGTCGAGCGACGATCCCGGGCAGCGCGAGCGTCTCATGGAAACTCTCCGCGGCACTCCGCGCGAATTGATCCGCATCGCCCAGAGCAAAGACGATGTCCTGGCGCGGTTCGATGGACTGAGGAGAATTCGCGATCGGCTGTCGATGCTGCTGGGCGACGAGATCCGCGCGGTCCGATGCGAGGCCGCCCGTGTGTTGAGCGGCCTGGGGTCGGACGCGATCGCCCGCGCCGACATCGATGCCTTCCAGGCCGCGCTCGATGAGTACGTAACCGCGCAGCGAGCGGTCGACGATCGCCCGGAAGCACACATCAACATGGCCCTGATCCACGACAATCTGAACCGGCCGGACCAAACCGAAGCGGCCTATCTCACGGCCATCCGGCTCCGCCCCCAATCGGTCGCGGCAAGAAATAATCT
>JABMRP010000283.1 GCA_013202535.1 Planctomycetota bacterium | reverse complement strand
TGAGCTTGACTGCTTCCTCGTAATACTCCCGGGCCTTGTCGTGCTTGTCGAGATTGTAGTGAGCCTCGGCCAGCATGTGATAGGTGGGATAGTCGTGGCGATACTTCAACAGCGGCTCAAGCGCTTTGACGACTTTGTCCCACTGCTTGGCCTTGGTGTAGATTTCGCTCAGCGCCTGCCCGGCCTCGACGTGGTCGGGCGCCTTTTCGAGGATCGTCTCGAGAATGGCCTCGGCCTGCTTGTCCTGTCCGGCGTAGCGATGCGCCCGGGCGAGATGCAGCCGGTAGGCGGTCTTTGCCTCGTCGGCGGCAACCGCCTTCTCCAGCAATTCGATCGCCTTGACATATTCGCCCTGAAACATCGCGTCGCGACCCTGGTCGAAGAGCTTCTCGGCTTCCGTTTTGGCCGGCTCGTCGTTGGAGTCGTCGGCGTCGTCCGTAGCGGGCGCGCCGGCCTCCGGCGGGTCGGCCTTGGGGGGATCGGTTTCTTCCTGGGCCGCGGCGATCGCCGGCAAGCCGGCGGCCAGGGCGACGATCAGGAACCAGGTCAATGTGCGTAGTCGCATGATGGATGTCTCCTGTAAGAGATTGCAATGCCTCAACTAGCCAATACAGCGCGTAACTCGTCCGCTATGGCCCGACGGCGCTACTCAGCCGCGGCGTCCTCGCCGTCGGCTGCGGAAGCCGGCTCGGCTATTCCCATTCCCGAGGCCTTGCGTAGTGCTTGCCAATGCCATACTTTTTGATGACGGTACCGTTCTTGAATTCAACCACATACGTCTCCTTGTCGGCCATGCCTGTATCCATAAACTCCCAGTTCCACCTATCAGAGTCTCTATTGAATCGTGGGTAGCCTATGACCTGCGCAACTTCAGGCTTTGTCATGCCGATTTTCAGTCTATGGAAATTCTTGCGGATACGATTGTAAGAATCATCAGTCGGGGTAAGTGCCGACAAGAGATCTCTCTTGCTGCTGGTGGACTCATTATGTGCGGGATTATCCGGCGGGACGCTTCTCGTCAAGGCAAGAGATATGTTCCAACCCGTGCTGAGAGCCAAAGGAGACCGAATCTCCCCAACTCGCCGCAACGGGCAGTCTCGTCCCCACTGCCAAACGGATCCGTCCTTTCTGGCCACCACGGCTCGACATTCGGCCGTAATGAGCGTCACGTCGTGCCAGTCCATCACCTGATGGGGCACGTAATGTTGTTGAGCGATTTCCGGGAGGGAGAGTTCGCCGCGTTTCTCCCGGCGATGGGACGGAACGACGCTGGCGACGTCCACGTTCTGCCAGGCTTGCTCGAACTTCCCCCACGCCCAGAGCGTGCCGTCTTCCTTCAGTGCCAACGCAAACCACGCACCGGCGGCAATGGCTTTGACGCGATCGAGTTGCGGGACACGGGACGGCTTGCGGGCATGGACGCCCCACTGCCACACGGTACCGTCTTTCCGCAAGGCTAGGTTATGTGTGTACCCGTTGCTGACGGCAACCACGTCGGAGAGGCCCGCCATTTGGACGGGCGTCAGGTAGTGCTCCACGTCGGTACTCTCGCCGCATTGCCCGAAGGCATTGTCGCCCCAGACCCAAATCGTGCCGTCGCTACGAAGCGTGCATGAATGGTCTTTGCCCGCGGAAACGGCCATGACGTCCTTGAGCCCTTTCACTTGCACGGGGACGTTCCGATTCTCCTTGCTCCCGTCGCCCAATTGCCCATGCTCGTTGTGGCCCCATGCCCAGACCGTGCCATCCCTCTTCATCGCGAGGCAATGACCGAAGCCTGCGGAGATGGCGGTTACTTCCGACAGCCCCTTGACGCGGATCGGCGTCGGCTGATCCTCCTCCGTCCCGGCCCCGACGCGCCAAGGACCTTGGCCCCAGGCCCATACGTCGCCCGATTTGGTCAGGGCATAAAGAGTGCCCGCTCCCGCGGAAACCGCAACCACGTCTTGGATCTCACGGATCAACCCTTTTGCGGCCGGTCCTTTCGACGTTTGCAGGTCGCCCCAGGCCCAAACCTGGCCCGACGATCGCTTGTCGGTATTGATGGTGTTGTTGGGGGAGACGGCATTGTCGAAGTCGGCCTTGATCGAACGCGAGATCGACGCGAACCGCCGGTCGACCAAGCCGCTGATCGTGGGCTGTTGCCCGGCGGGTGGTGTGCCGCCGACCGCGGTCGCGTCTGGAGTATCGTTCATGTCCTCCTTCACTTGCCAGTTTGACAAAACGAGAGCCGCCAGGACCGCAGTCTCGTGCCGCCGGAAATATTCCCGCGACATCTCAGAGGCATTCGTCCCGGCAGGGGGCTTGTCCCGCGCAAGAGCCTGCAGAGCGGCAACCACCTTATCGTCCTTCAAAGACGGACTGGACAGGAGAAACTGTGTTGTCGACCATCTTATAGAAAGGTCCTTGTGATCCAGCAGGTCGACCAGCACTTGGCGCCGAGTCGAGGCGACCTTCTTGACAATCATCCAGATGATTTCTCGTCTGCGGTCCACCTCACCACGGCGGACTTCTTGCTCTCTCCAAGAGGCCATGTATTTTTCGTAGTCGGCACGAGTCGGCACGTCCTTGGCTTTCGAACCGTCTTGGGGCAAGCGAAGAGACATCCGCGTCGTTTTCTTGAACTGTTCGAAACGTTGGGGGTTGATGACAATCATGGACTTACCAAACCCCTCGGCGAGCAGCGAGTCGATGTCGGTTTCGGCAATTCGAGCGAGCGCCGGCAAGTCGGGGTGGGCGGAGAACCGATCCGGCGGAATGTGTTCGCCGATGGGAAAGGCCTTGCAGATTCTGTCCAACAGGATTCCCGCCGCGGACGTCTTCTCTACCGCCGGTTCGACGGTGAAGGAGTGCTGCAATGTCTCGGGCTTCTCGGACGCCGGCGTTGCACCGGCCGAGGCGTTCGGATGTTCTTCGTCGCCGGGGCGATACGTTTTCACAATCCATTGAACCTCGTACTTGCCGGGCGGGAGCTTGCCCAGAACAACGCAGGCCACCGGCAGATACGGGGCGTCGGAGCGTTCTTTATCCGTCGAGATCGTTCGCCGACACGAGACGCGGATTTGAGTGCCGTCGCGCTGGACGTCGTCAACGGTGAGGCGGTCGACGACGCGGAGTTGCTCGCCGCGATACTTCAACCAGATTTCCGCCTCCGGGGTCCATCTCGCATGCCAACTCGGATACTTGTTCATATTCAGCACAAGGTCAATTTGCATTGAAAGCGTGCTGAATCCGAAAGACCCTGGTGACGCCCCAAGTACCAGCACAGGCGCCCTGGCTTTGAGGTTCTCGGTCTCTTGGCCATAGACCACCTGGTACTTCTTCGACTGAGTATGGACGGACTTCACCGGTGTATCCTCGGCAAGCATTTGACTTGCCAAGATAGTACACACGAGAACCGTTCCAAGCCATGTCATGGTTTCGCTCTGACGTAAGGGGGAATATCGTTCGTGTCGCTTACGATTTACCGCTTACAACCGGTAGGCCTTGATCCACGTGATCTGATCGCGGGCCTTCTTCTCCAGGGGTCCGCCGGAAAAGGCGGTGATGTAGTTGGTATAGGAATCCATCGCCTTGACCCACTCGCCCAGGTTTTCGTAGTTTTCGGCAATGGCGAACTGGGCCTGGCCGGCGTTGGCACTGCGGCGGTAAGCCAGCAGGAACGCATTGTAGGCG
>JABMRP010000282.1 GCA_013202535.1 Planctomycetota bacterium | reverse complement strand
GCCCGAGTCGCCGCCGTTGTTCGAGGACATGGAGAACAAGCGGTTTGCGACGAACCTGTTTTCCGACGCGGATCGCGCGGACTTGCTGGAATTGGAGTTTGCGGCCGACGAACCCGACGAGGACGCGGCCACGCCCGAGCAGCAGCGCGCCGCGGCGCGCGCGGCGGTGCAAGCGGGCGACTTCGAGGCGGCCGTCTATTTCGCGCCGGAGTTTTCCGGGCAGCTTGGGTTGTTCCGCCAATTGGTTGCCAAGCGGATGGCGCAGACGCCGGGCGAGGACGACACGCAGACGACCGCCGAGTCGTTGCTCCAGGTTCCCAGCCCCGAGATCATTTACACCACGGCGCGGGAGAAATCGCAGATCACCTACGCCCGGCTGTCGGAGGTTCTGCGTCGCTGGACGGTTGAGATCGGTCAACAGAATCTGCAAGAGCGCGGGGTGCCCCGGTCGGCGACAATGCCTTTCGTGGTGATCCCGGCCGACGTGGCCGACGAGACGGGTTACCAGGGCGCGGCCCTGTGGTCGAAGATCTTGCCCGTACTGCTGCTGATCTGGGCGATGACCGGCGCGTTTTACCCGGCGATCGACCTGTGTGCGGGAGAGAAAGAGCGGGGCACGCTGGAAACGCTTCTGAGCAGCCCGGCCCAGCGAAGCGAGATCGTGATGGGCAAGCTGATGACGGTCATGGTCTTCAGCGCGATCACGGCGGCGTTGAACCTGCTGAGCATCGCCTTGACCGGCTGCCTGGTGCTGGCTCAAATCCCCCAGTTCGGTCCGCCTCCGATCTCGGCCATTTTGTGGCTTTCCCTGGCCCTGATCCCCGTGTCGGCCCTGTTCAGCGCCTTGTGCCTGGCACTGGCCGCTTTTGCCCGAAGCACCAAGGAGGGGCAATACTACCTGATGCCCCTGCTGCTGGTGACCATGCCGCTGGCCATCTTTCCGATGGCCCCGAGCGTGGAGTTGACACTGGGCAACAGCCTGATTCCGATCACCGGCATCGTGCTCTTACTGCGGACGTTGCTGGCCGGCGACCACTGGCTGGCGTTGCAATACTCGCCGCCGGTAATCCTCGTCACGGGTGCGTGCTGTTGGGCGTCCATTCGCTGGGCGGTCGACCAGTTCAACAGCGAATCGGTTTTGTTCCGCGAGAGCGAGCGGTTGGACGCCCGGTTGTGGCTGAAACAACTGATGCGCGACCGGCAGCCCACGCCGACGGTGGCGATGGCCTTCTTCGCCGGGGCAACGATCCTGCTGATTCGCTTCTTCATGGGCTTTGCCATGTCGATGCCGGACACGTTCGGCCAGTTTGCGTTGATCGCCCTGGTTAGCCAGTTGGTCGTGATCCTGGCCCCCACGGTGCTGATGACGACGACGTTGACGCTCAGTCCGCGCAAGACACTGCTCCTATACCGGCCACGATGGGCCACGATTCCGGCGGCCGCGCTGTTGGCCCTGGCGTTGCATCCGGCGGCCACCCTGCTGCGCGATCTGGTCGTCCGGCTCTATCCGATGGGCGGGGAAATGGCCGGACTCGAATCGGCCCTGCAAGGCGGAACGTTCTGGCAGTTGCTGTTGATCATTGCCGTCGCCCCGGCCATCTGCGAGGAACTTGCCTTCCGCGGGTTCGTCCTCTCCGGGCTTCGCCACATGGGGCACCGCTGGCGAGCCATCATCATCAGCAGCATCTTCTTCGGTCTGACGCACCTCATGTTGCAGCAATCCCTGGTCGCCTGCCTCGTGGGCATCGTGATCGGGTACGTCGCGGTGCAGACGGGTAGCATTCTGCCCGGTATGATCTACCACATGATTCACAACGGCCTGGGACTCGAACTGGCCTACGGTCAACTGAGCCAATGGTTCGCCGGCACGTTTCCCGGCCTGGCGGCAATCCTCGACGATTTGTTCGGTTTTCTGGTGGTCCAAAGCGAGGGCGGCGCCTACCAGTATCACTGGTCGGCGGCGGTGCTGGGCGGAGTGTGTGCCGTGGCCCTGTTGGCCTGGTTCCGCCGCGTGCCGCATGTCATGTCGCCCGAGGAGCAACTTCAACAGGCAATCGACCGCGGTGTCACCGACGTTGGCGCGGGTGTCGACCGGGGCCGGCCGATGGTGGAGAACGCGTGATCACCGAGGTGGACAAAACGGATTCCCACGCGGAACCCTTCGCCGTCAAGGCCCGATACGTGTTTCCCGTTGCGGGTCCACCCCTGCCCGGGGGCGTGGTGACGATCCGTGGCTCGAAAATCGTCGCCGTGGGCTCGCAATCCGACAACGCACCGGTCGAAGATCTGGGAAACGTGGCCATTCTGCCCGGGCTGATCAACGCCCACACGCACCTCGAATTCAGCCGGTTGGAAGCGCCGATCGGCGAGCCGGGGATCGGGTTCGTCGATTGGGTGGGCAAGCTCGTGGAGTTGATCGGCCATTGGGACCACGTCTCGGGCGACGCGGTCGAAGTGGGGCTGGCCGAGTCGGCCCGGTTTGGCACGACGACCCTGGCCGACATCGCCCGACCGGGAAGACCGTCCAGTGTCTACACCCCGATCGGACCCGACGCGGCGGTCTTCCTCGAATTGATCGCCCTGAGCCACGAGAGCGTCAACCCGATCCTCGGTCTGGCCCGGGCGCATCTGAAGTCGGCCCAGTTGGCCCAGGATTGGCGCGTCGGGCTCAGCCCCCACGCCCCGTATACCGTACAGCCCGAGTTGCTCGAATCGGTCGTCGCCTTATCGGCGGTGGCCAGCGTTCCTTTGGCCTTTCATCTGGCCGAATCCCCAGAGGAACTCCAACTTCTCCGCAATGGAACCGGGCCGTTTCGCGATCTGCTGGTGAAGCTGGCCGCCTGGGATGACCGGCGAATTCGCTCGGGAACCCGGCCGATGGATTACCTTCGCCAGTTGTCCATGGCCCATCGCGCGCTGATTATCCACGGCAATTACCTCGACGACGAGGAGATCGCCTTCCTGGGCAAGCGCTCCGGGCAGATGGCCGTGGTCTACTGTCCGCGCACCCACGCCTTCTTTCGCCATGCCCCCTACCCTCTGGAGAAACTGCTCGCCGTCGGGGCTCGCGTGGCGGTAGGGACCGACGGCCGGGCATCCGCCCCCGATCTGAACCTGATGGCCGAATTGCGTACCGTCGCCGCACGTCACGAAGCGGTGGCTCGCGAAACCGTGTTGCACATGGGCACCATCGACGCAGCTCGGGCGCTGGGGATGGCCCCGGAAATCGGCACGCTCGAAGCGGGTAAAGCGGCCAACCTGACCGTGCTGGCCCTGCCCGATCGGGAGGCCGACGACCCGCACGACCTGCTCTTCGACTCCAACAAACCGGTGGTAGCCACCTGGCGCCGCGGCCGGAAGAACGACGGCTGGGCGTAGTCTCCGTCGGGTGCCAATCGAACGATCCCTGAATTCCGGGACCCGTGTCCAGTCCTGCAACATCCCTTCCGAGAGAGTCACTTCCCGCGTTGCAGCGCTGGACGAATGATCTCTTTCCGTTCGCCGCCGAGGTTGAGGCTATCGCACTGCAATCAAGACCCCCCTGGTCCGCGTGTCGGGCCGGGATCGGCTCTATTTCGCGGAAACGGCCGGGAGAAACATTGACTTCGGCAGCGAATCTGCGATCATGGGTCCATGCTCACCCGCCATGGGCCGCGGCCAACCTGAAACCGTTCCGGCCTGGATCTTGTCGGCGTCTCCCGTGAGGGTGGCGACCGTTTTCACTTGGACTCATCCACGGAGACCAGCGGCATGACCGTTCGGGGAAAACAGATCGCGCGATCGTGTATCGGCAGTTGGGGGATCGTCGTTCTGTTGGCACTGGCCGGCACTGCCGCCGAGCGGATGGCCTCCGTGCGTTCGACGGATTGGCCGGGCTGGCGCGGTCCCCGTGGCGACGGCGTATCGACCGAGGCGAACTGGCTTACCGACTGGCCGGAAAATGGACCGGAGAAGCTCTGGCAAACGCGCGTCGGCGAGGGACATTCGACTGTGGCCGTCGTCGCCGGATGTGTCTACACGGTCGGAAGTAGTGAGGAGGGCTCCGGCCTGCTTTGCCTCAGTGCCGATACCGGAAAGCTCCTCTGGAGTTCCGATCCGCCGAACGATGCGCAAAGTGGACCGCCGAGGATCGACGGCAACGCCACACCGACCGTCGATGCAGGCAAGGTCTACATTTCAACGAGCCGCGGCAGCGTGTTCTGCTTCGACGCGAAGAAGGGCGACCTGATCTGGCAGAGGGATCTGACGAAAGAACTCGGTGCGGACGGTCCCGGCGTGTACAAATACGCCGCTTCCCCGCTGGTCGTCGACGGGCTGGTCATCGTCCCGCTCCGGCTCGACGGCGGAGCGTTGCTCGGCCTGGATAAGAACAGCGGCAAGGAGGTCTGGAGGACCTATCATCACGGCAACCCAACCTACGGACTCTGGTCCTCGCCGGTCGCCTGCACGATCGAGGGCCACCGGTGCGTCGTTTGGCTGACGGGTCTTCGTGGCGTCGGGTTGGCCATTGACGACGGGAAAACGCTGTGGCAGTACGAAATTGCCCCACCCGAATATCCGTTGGGACGAGACGACCACCGCGGCACCGTCGCCTCCACGCCCGTCATCTCCGAAAACAAGATCGTGGCGCAATTCCATCCGCCGCACATGCGTGGGTTTACATTCTGTCTGGAAATTCACGACGGCAAAGCGAAAGTCTTGTGGAAGGCCCCCGACCTGGCGACCTGGTACCATAGCTGCGTTCTCCACGACGGTCTGGTGTACGGGGTGGACGAGGCACCGGGCAAACCGAGCCCCGAGGTCGCGCCGCTGCAATGCTACGAATTCAAAAGCGGCAAGTTGCTTTGGTCGGCGTACCCGTTCGACACCGGCGGCGCGGCCGACGAACGTCCGGCACGCCCCAAGCCGTGGGCGTCGCCGACCTTTATGATCGCCGACGGCAAGATGATTCTCTGGGGCCGCGAGTTGGTCGTCGCCAAGGTCTCGGCCGACGGATACGAGATCCTCTCGAAAGCCAATCTCGGCCAGAGCGGCCGCTGGGCGGTTCCGGTCCTCTCCGG
>JABMRP010000281.1 GCA_013202535.1 Planctomycetota bacterium | reverse complement strand
GTCAACCACTATCAACCGGGCGCCGCGGTACCAACCGCCCCGCTCCAGAGCACGCCCTCGACGCCGGGCAGCGCTGAGCCCACCGCTGGTGGCACGCCCACTCCCGCCGTATCCGCCGGCACAGTGCCCGGGTTCGGCGAGGAAACGGAAGAGACCCCGCCTCCCGGATTCGGCAAAGAGACCGAGAACACGTCCGCGGTCAGTGCCGCGGCGCCGTCGGGGAGATACCAGCGGCATTCCGGACACAGTCGCGAGTCGCGTAACTCGTCGGGTGGATCCACGTCCGGGGCCGACGCCGAAACCCAGGCCAAGTATCGCAAGTATGCCGACGCCATGGTGAAACAATACGACGAGAGCAAGAACGGCGTATTGGAGAAAGCCGAATGGAGCAAGATGAAGTCCTTCTACCACTCGGCCGATCGCAATCGCGATAGCGTGATCACGCGTGACGAACTCATGTACGCACTGCTCGAATACAACAAGAAGAAGGAAGAGTCGAGCGGTTCCTCTTCTTCCTCGTCTTCTTCGGACGGCGATTCACACCGCAACCGGTCGAAGTCCCGATCGGATCACGACGACCGGAAACCAACCATCCGCTTCCGAACACCCATCGAACGGTTGCCCGAGGGTTTGCCCGCCTGGTTCACCGCCAAGGACGCCAATCGCGACGGGCAAGTGGCCATGGCGGAGTACCCCGTCGAGGAAGATTCCAGCGAGGATTCGAGCGAGGAAGATTCCAGCGAGTGGGACGCCGAAAAGCTTGCCCGATTCAAGCATTTCGATAAGAACCACGACGGCGTGATCACACCTGCGGAGTGCCTGGCCGGCCAGAGCGAGGAGTAATGTCCACGAAGGATAGCGTACGGTTGAAAGCGAAAAACGCTCTTTTGAAACTCATGGCCCGCGCGGCGCGGCTCTGGCTCAAGCAATCCGTCACGGGCTTCGGCAAACGATTCGCGTGGGAAAGGCTCTGCTGCACGTATCTGTTGTGGCGGGAACTCGGCTTCATCGCCAAGACGCGGTTCGGCTTTCGCGTGCGGGCTCGAATCAACGAGTTTCAAGAGGGAAGACTCTTCTTCTTCGGCTTCTGGGAACCATCGGTCACGTCCCAATTCCGGAGATTGCTGGCCGAAGGCGATGTCTTGATCGACGTCGGCGCGAATCTGGGCTATTTCACCCTGCTGGGATCTCGGCGCGTGGGCCCCGGCGGACACGTTTTCGCCGTCGAGCCGGGCCATCGCAATCGAGGGCGCCTGGAGGGAAACATCGCACTGAACGCGTTTGACAACGTCTCGGTGCTTCCCTGCGGCGCGTGGAACGAGCCCGGCGAAGCAACACTCCAAACGGGCGCATCGGGCTCCGGAACCGCGACGCTCGGGGAGATCACCGAAGACGTGATCCGGGAGGAACGCGTCGAGTTGGCCGCTTTGGACGACTTGATCCCCAGCGAGATGGACGCCCGGGTTCGACTGATCAAGATCGATGCCGAAGGGGCCGAGTATCGGGCCGTCGAAGGAATGAAACGGATCCTGGCCAACGCGCCCCGCCTCTGCGTGATCTGCGAAATCAACCCCGCCCAATGCCGCAAACTCGGCGGCAGCGCGGAGGAATTGTTCCGTCTCCTGGGGGAGTTCGGACTGGTGCCGTCCGTTCGTATCGGAAACGACGTCTCCCCGGCGGCGTTCTTCAATCCGGCATGGGACGCGACCGAACCCATCGCAGAAGCTCCCACCGAATCGGCTTACGTCCTGTTCGTCAAGGAAGAGCCGAAGGGTTCCGACTGATCAATACGTGTACTTGACCGTCGCCGATCGTTTGAATCGGGAGTCGATGACCATTTCGGGAGCACCGGGGGCGGGCCGCCCTTGGAGTTGCATTTCCATGGTCATCTCCAATGATTCCCGCAGACGGTCCATGGTTGGGTCGGTGGGAAAGAGCCCCGTCATGCGCATTTGCGCGACGGCACGATTCGCCTTCATGTCGGCGCCTTCAGGCATCGGGGGCATGACATTGTCGATCGTTGCCTTGGCGAGGATCTGGAGGCACTCGACTTGGCCCACTCGGCGTACGCTTTGGAGCGTGACCTTGCCGTGAATGTTTTTCTTGTCGATCTGGAGTTCACGGAGTTCGGGATCGTCAGCCGCCGCTTCGGCATTCATGGGCCAGCTATCGCCCACTGCTTGCGGCTCCGCGGTGCCGAAGACTTCGTCGTCGGTCTTGCCCGTCCCCAGACTATAAGCCACTTCGAGCACTTCCGCTAGCTCTGCTTCGACGGGGCGGCCATCCACGGTGAACTGTTTCTTATCATCCTTGATCGACGCAACGATCACCGTCCCCTTGTCAACGAGTTCGGTCGTCTTCTTGCCCTCGATTTTGTCGAGACGTTCGACAACGGCCGACTCCTTGACCGGCTGCTCGTTGTCGCTCAAGGCCAGCACGGTAATCTTGGCATCGAAGTGGACGGTGAACTTCTTATCCTCCCGCTGCAATTCACGGCCGTTCAATGTCACCGCATTCGTCTGCTCCTCGTGGGCGACAACCGAAACGCGATATGTTTGACCCACGGCAGAAGGCCGGTCAAGCTGAATCCGGTACTCTTGGCTTTCCGCCACCGGGGCAACAGACAGTCCGAAACTCAGGGCCAGGGCAAGGCAGATCAACGGTCGCATGATGACGGACTCCTCTATACAAGTTGCGGGGGTCAGGCAGTGGACAGCCCTTGATGGTTGCGTTTGGTGATTATACCGCTACGATGGTGTCAAGTGAATGTCGAGCGCGTTTAGCCCCGGCACTTGTGCCCGGTGTTGGGG
>JABMRP010000280.1 GCA_013202535.1 Planctomycetota bacterium | reverse complement strand
GTGGAAATCCGGCGCCCGTGGAGGCCGTCGCCATGCTCCTGGCCAGTACCGACGCGGCGGCTGACGCCCATCGCTGGCTGGGTGATCGGGCCCTGTCGACCGGCCAGTCGGCCGAGGCGATCGGTCATTACCGCCGGGCTTTGCGCGGCGTGTCACCATCGGGAGAGGCGGCCCTGCGTGGGCGAATTCGTCTGGCGGCGGCAATGCAGGGGCGGATGGCCGAGAGCCCCGTGACCGAACCGATCGTCGTGGGCAAAATGAACCTCGACGCCGAACGATTCGAACAGTGGGTCCACGATCTCTACGAGACGCACCGTCGGCGCCGATCCGATGCAGGCAATTCCACCGGTTCAACCCCGACGGACCATGGCTTCTGTCCGCCGCCCGCCCAATACCATGGGCAACCGGGATCGATATTTGAAGGCACCGCGGCGACGACGCTCCCCGGCGCGGGGCCGTCGCCAGCCGACCGCATGGCGCGCCAACTGGCCGTCGCCGTGAGCGGGGGGCGGATGTTCGTGAGTGATCGACGGAACGTGACGGCTTACGAGCTGAACCGGGGTAAGACACTCTGGTCGCACCACGCCGGCATATCGAGCAAGGCGCCACCCTGGCCGCTGGTGGCGATGCAACCCCTGGTGACCGGCCGGTACGTCACGACCCGCCTTCTGGGAACCAAAGGACCGGAATTGGCCTGCTTCCGTGCGGCTGACGGCAAGCTGGCGTGGCAGGTCGTGATCGACGGTTGTGTTGCTTCCGATCCCACCGGCGACGACCAGCGGATCTTCGCGTTTCTGGCCACGTCCGACCGGGCCAAAGAATTGACCCTGTCGTTGGGCACGTTCGACCCGCACCGCGGCCAGTTGCTCGGACAGGCTGCGGTCGCCCGATTTCACGATCACTGGGAAGGCCAGCTTTCGTGTCGGGCGGTCGCCGTCGACGACTGCTTCGTGGCGACCGCCGGGGGCGCCGTGTTCTGCTGCGACCGGCGCGGCCGCGTCTTGTGGATTCGCCGTCAAGCATGGCAAACAGCGAAGCCACGCGCCGCCACGCCATCCGGCGAGGAAGAATTCCACGGCTCGCCCTTGGTCAGCGAAGGTCGCGTGTACGCCACGCAGCCGGGCGTTGCCGAAATTGAGTGTTTAGATCTGGAGACAGGACGCCGATACTGGAACCTGCCAACGCCGCGTCCGATGACCATCGTCGGGCGCGTCGGCGATCTGTTGATTACCGCCGGTACACAGCAAGTGGTGGCCGTGGACAGGACCAACGGCAAGATCGCGTGGAGCCATGTGGTGAAAGGCTCCCTTCACGCGGCCCTGTGTGGTCGTCCCGGTGAAATCGTCTATCTTGCCACGCTTGACGGGATCGCCACGGCGGAGGCTAAGCGGGCCGCTGTATTGACGTGGCTCGATCCGAAGACCGGCTCGCCGCGGAAGCAAGTTGCGCCGGGACTGCCGTCGGGGCAGGATGGCCTCTCGGGACCCCTGGTCGTCAGCGGCAGCCGATGGTGGGGACTGGCCGCGACAAGACGGGCACCGGCGCGGTGGACCATCGTCGAACTGACCGAGGCCGAGTAACGCGGAGACAGCATGATGGGTCGATGGATTGGTGGCGACGGGACACCGCTGGCCGTGGTTTGCCGCGTGGCGCTGGCTTGGGCCGTGATGGCCGCCGCGGGGCCGCTGGCCCGCGCCGAGGGCGATTGGGAAACCACGCCGGAGTCGGAGGCGGCGCTGGAGCGCGGGCTGGCCTGGCTTGCCCGAACCCAGGGCCCCCAAGGCAATTGGGGGAGCAACGACTTGGGACTGGTGAGCATGGGGGCGCTGGCCTTCCTCGCAGCCGGACACATGCCCGGCCGCGGACCACACGGCGACACGGTCGAGCGGGCGCTGGACTACGTGCTTCGCAACGCCAAGCCCTCCGGATTGCTGAACATCGCCAGCCCCCGGCGGGACATGTACAACCACGGGCTTTCGACGTTCGTTCTGGGCCAGGCCTACGGGACGATCGACGACCCCCGAATCAAACCGGTGTTGGACAGGGCGCTGAAACTGATTGCCGACACGCAGTGTGAAGACGGAGGCTGGGACTACGAGGCGAAGCGGTTGCCCGCCGGTCACGATCTGAGTCTGGCCGTGATGCAAGCGATGGCGCTGCGTAGCGCGATGGACAGTGGGTTGGAGGTTCCGCGGGAAGTGATCGAGGCGGCCATCCGGAGCGTCCGCGAGTATTATGCCCCCAACCCAGTGCCGGCCGGAGCGGCGGGAGACGTGAAGGGCAAGCGCTCCGGCGGGTTTTCCTATAAGAAAGGCTCCGCTTCGCATCAGTCGGAGGCCATGGTAGCGGCCGGCGTTGTTTGCCTGCAGGAATTCGGGCAGTATGACGACTGGCGCATCGAGCCGAACATGCATCGGATTCGCAGTACGATGCGGCTCTTCGCTCGGCGGCCCTTCCCCGGCCCGGGCCAGAAGCCGGATTTTAACGGCTACGCACTTTACTATACGAGCCAGGCCTTGTACCAAGTCGGCGGCGAGGCATGGAAAGAATGCTATCCGACCCTCCGCGACTCGCTGGTCTCCTGTCAGGTCCGCGATCCGAACGATCCGCAACGTGACGGCCAGTGGATTGCCGCATATCACGTTTCCGGCCGGCCGGGTGAACTGTACATGACTTCGGCGGCTTGCTTTACTTTGGCTATTCCCAACCGCTATCTTCCCATCCTTCAGGAAGGCCGGATCGAAGGCCTTCATGGACGGTTTGGGCGTCGGGGGGAATGATCGTGCCGTTTCTGACTCCATGGTTTGCCATTGCCGGTTTGGCCGCGGCCGCCGGGCCGGTGATTATCCACCTCCTGAGCCGTCGGCGCTTTCGCGTGGTCCAGTGGGCGGCCGTCGATTTTCTCCGCCAGGCGGTGCGGCGGAGACGGCGGATGCTTCGCCTGCGCGATCTGGCCCTACTGGCCCTCCGCGTGTTCTGCGTGGTCGCTTTCGGCGCGGCCCTGGCAAGACCGTATCGTTCCCAGGGGATGGCGCCGGTCGATTCGGCCGATCCGATACACGCGGTGCTGGTCGTCGATAACGGGCTGTGGATGGGCTACGAGGAATCCCAAGGCACGTTGCTTTCGGTCGCCAAACTCAAAGCGAGCCGGTTCATCGAGAAACTGCCCGAGGGAAGCCGGATCTCGGTCGTCGGGCTCTGCGACTCTTCTTCCGCGGCTGGGCCGGCTCACCGCAGCCGGGAAGATGCCCATGCGGCATTGGAGGCGATCGAGCCGACCGACCGCTACGCTCGCGCGGGCGAGGCCCTGCGGCGCGCGCTGGAAGCCTGCCGTCGAGCACCCGATGTGCCGGCAAAACAAGTGCTCTTATTCACCGCCGGGCAGTCGGCCGGATGGAAGACCGGTCGGCCGGCCGCGACGGTGGAGAAATTACCCGGACCGATGCACGTCATTCGCATCGCGCCCGCCGAACCCGCGAACACATGGGTCGAGGAATTCCGCCTCCGCGACGAGATTGCCGATACCCGGAGCCCGGCCGCTTTCCTGGTCAAGGTGCGTCACCAGGGGCTGAAACCCCGGAACGACGTGCGCGTGACGCTGTTGGTCGACCACGAAGAGGTCGACTCGCGCACGATCGATTTGGAGCCCTCGCAGACCATCGAGATTCTCTTCGATTCCTATCGTTTCGACGTGGCGACCAAGCCGGGGCAACCGGTCTTTGTCCCGGCCGAGGTAACGGTTACCCCCGACGATCTTCCGGCCGACGACCGGCGATTCCTCATGGTTCCCGTCGTTTCCGCACTGCCGGTGGTCTTTGTCGATCAGTACGGCAACGACGAGGATCCGAAGAAGAACCAGTTCGGTGAAACCTATCACCTGCGGCATCTGCTGGCACCGGCGACCGGCCGAGGGGAGGCGTCCGAGGAGCTTATCCGGGTTCGCCGGGCGAGAATCGAGGAGGTCGACGCGAATCTGCTTGCCGACGCCCGACTGGTCGTAGTGGCCGGTGTCGCCGATCCGCGGGTGGCGGTTGCCCCGTTGAGGCAATACGTGGCCCAGGGCGGTAATCTACTGATCGCCGCTGGAGGGGCATTCGACCCAAAGGCGTGGAACGAATCCGCCTGGCTGGACGGGGCGGGCGTGCTGCCCGCCCCTCTTCGTCCCACCCCGGTCGGCCACGTGCCGGGAGAAGTGCGCCGTCCGGTGGTGCCCTTCTTTCTCGATTTCAACACGATGAAGAACCGCTTCTTCCTCCTCGAGCAAATTCGGCACGACCAACTGGAAGCATACTACCGACAGCCCTACTTTTTCAAGGCGATCGATTCGGAGTTCGACGAGGACGTGATCGCCGGCGCGATCGCGGCGGAAACCTCGCGCATCGAGCCCCAGCGGACACGTCTCGATACCATCGACCGGCGCCTGCGCGAACTTGAGAAGATCGGCCGATCGGGGCGCGCACTCTCGGCCGCCGAGATCTCCGAGCGCGACGCGCTGGGGGGCGAGCGCCTCGCAGTCTGTTTCGACTGGCTGGCATGGGAAAATCATCACAGCCGGCCGGCCCAGCCGATACCCTGCAACGGCCAGCTTGCCGCCCCTTTTCCGCCGCACGTCAGGGCGAGGTTCACCAACGGAGTGCCTTTCCTGGCGCAGCGCCGGATTGGCCGGGGAAACGTGCTCTGGATCGCCACGGGCATTGGTTCCGGCTGGAACACGCTTTACCGAACCGACGCCATGTTTCTCTACGATCGGATCGTTCGCCAGTTGCTGCGTCAGACCATTGCATCGCGAGACATCGGCACGGCCGAGAGCCTGCGGGAGCCGGTGCCGGCGAACCGGCTCGATTGGCAGTATACGCTGGTTCGCCCCGACGGCACCGAAGAGCCGATGGCGGTCCGACGCCGGCCGTCGCGCGGAGACGTGCTCGGGACGGACGATCTCCCCCATCGCGGGATTTACCGGATTGTCGGGCACGGACCCCGCGGCGCCACGGCCGACCGGGGCCAGAGCGAGACGCATGAGACGGCACTGGCCGTCAACGGCCCGGTCGAGGCATCGATTCCCGACTTCCTCACCCAAGACGACGCCGACGAGTATTTCGGTCCCGCCGAGTACCGCTGGATCGATCGCGACGAACCCATCGAACTCAGTTCCAGCAGGGCCCAAGGCCGCGAGTTCTGGCGTTGGTTGATTCTGGCCGTGTTGATCGGCTTGTTGCTGGAGTGGTGGATTCTTGCGCGGCCACCGGCCGGGGAGCGTACACCATGAATCTCGGCCCATGGATCGCCTGGATGTTAGGGCTGCAAGACGTCGAGCGGATCGATCGCATCGATCCGGCACTGGCGGCTAGTTGGGCGCGCGAGGCGCCGGCCTGGCTCTTCTTCGGGTGGCTCGGGTTCACCGCCGCCGCGATGCTGTTCTACGTAAAGTATCAGCCGGGCCGGCGGATCGGTGCGAAGCTGGCCCTGGCTTCCGTCCGGGCGGTCGTCTTGGGGTTGCTGTTGCTGATTCTGGCCGAACCGGTCGCCGAACTCCGGCTGCGGATTCACCGGCGCAGTGAGTTGTGGCTGGTGTTCGACGGCACCGAGAGCATGGCCTTGGCCGATCGTTTGCCATTCGACGAGCAGACCCGGCTGGCCGAAGCGGTCGGCATGGCGGCACCCGCTGTGGGCGACGACGAGAAACCCGTCTACCCGTCGCGTGTCGACTATCTGAAAGCCATGGTGGCTCGCGACGAGGACAATCTCCTCAAGCAACTGAGCGAGCGGTATCAACTCCGCGTGTTCTTGTTCGAGGGTCCGGGCGAGGTTCGCCAATTGGAACTCTCGTCCGGCGCAAGCGACCAGTACGACGGCCATTTTCTGGCCGAGCAACTTACCACCGACGGCACGGCCACGGATCTCCACGCCGCACTGGCCGCACTGGCCGGTGGCGGTCGCGCGGAGAATCTGGCGGCGGTGGTGTTGATGAGCGATTTCAACCACAACTCGGGCCCCTCACCCCACGAGGCGGCGGTCCGCTTGGGCGTGCCCCTGCTGGCCGTCGGTGTCGGTCCCTCGCAGCCGGTGGACTTGAAAGTAACGCTCGACGCCCCGGCCAAGGGCCGGCGCGACAAGACGGCCGACGTCGCCGTCGAATTGGAGTCGGCCGGACTACCCGACCGAGAGGTCACGGTGACGCTTACCGAACAGTGGACGCGAGCCGGCGAATCGACCGCGGAAAAACTCGTGGAAGAAAAGACGGTCCGGCTGGCCGACGGCCGAGTCAACGTCCCCTTTTCCTACAAGCCCGAGGAGACCGGGAGCGTGGTGTTGGCCGCCCGGGTGGAGCCGCTTGACGAGGAACTGATCGATCAGAACAACACGTCGCGGAGGAAGATGGCCGTCGACGACGACATCATTCGGATTCTGTACGTCGCGTACGAGCCGACCTGGGAATGGCGATTCGTCAAGGAGGTCTTCCATCGTCACAAAGACGTCGGCGAAGCAGGGTTTCGCACGTATCTGCGGTCGGCCGATCCCACGGTGCGCGAGTCGAACCCTTTGTTCGAAACGACACTGGTCAGTCCGCGAAGCGAGTTTTTCGAGACCGACGTTGTCATTCTCGACGGCGTACCCGCCGCGGTGCTTAGCCCGCGATTCTGTGAGATGACCAAGGAACTGGTGCTGGAGCACGGGGGCGGATTGATCGTGTTGGCCGGAACACGGTTCGGTCCGGGCGAGTTGGCCGACACGGCCCTGGCCGAACTCTTGCCGGTGGTCGTCGATCCGGCG
>JABMRP010000279.1 GCA_013202535.1 Planctomycetota bacterium | reverse complement strand
TTGACAACAGAGGAGAGGCACCGGTACTTCCCGGCGGCGGAGACCAGGTACGCTCCAGGCGGGTGGCCCCTCAATCTCAAAATCCCGGACTTCCATGGAGCCAGGTACGCAGTTCTGGGATGAGCCCCCTTTTTCAACGGGCTGTTAGGTCAGCAGCAGTTCCGGCAGGACCAGAGTCGCACCGTTGTCGATCTCCGTGCCGTCGACCAGATTTAAGAACCCCTCGAAGGAAGGGCTTGACGTCGGGCATTCGGGTCCGGCGACCGATTGGAGGTTCAGGGCAACGCTCACGGCCGAGGCCAGCAGTAGGGTCGCGAGCATCTTCATCACAGGCTCCTTGTATGGTGGTGATTGACTTCCCTCAAGAGGCCTATGCTCAAATCACCGCCCAAAACGACACCCCCCTTGGCCGTTGAGCCCGAGGTCTGCTATACTTGTCGGGTACTTAGGCCCTCCAAGCTGGAGCCCCCCTCGATCGGGTGAACGGCTCCGCGGGGTTCTTGGGCGAACAAATCACACAGGCATCCTTTGAACTGGATGGAGAAGCGAGTGGGAACGAAAAGGAGCGGAAAAGGCCGACGGAAGATCGGTCGCAAGAAGCGTCGGATGCGTTCCAAGATCCGCCATCGCAAGGGCTAATCGCTACGGCCTATCGGCCGTATTGCGGGAAGTGGCGGTTGGCGCTTGCGCTTTTCCCTAAGCTGAGCTAGACTTGATATGTGGGGTTGCGCGGGTGCGCAGCCTCGATTGACTAGCTCCGACCCACTCTGCCGTACACCTCATGCCCAATCTTCAAGGCTCAGACCCCGCCGCTACCGTCCAGCGCCTGGTCGACCGATCTTCCCGGCTCCACAGCCTTCCGGCCGTGGCCATGGAAGTGCTGAAACTCACCCGCGATCCCCAAGTCGACGCGAAAGCGCTGAAGCAGTGTATCGAGAACGATCCGTCGCTCACCAGCAAGCTGCTGCGGGTAGTCAATAGTTCGCTATTCGGTCTGGCTCGCGAGGTGACCGATCTGAACCAAGCGTTGGCCCTTCTGGGAACCAAGCCGCTGAAACTGCTGGTCTTGAGCTTCAGCTTGCCCGACGGGCTGTTCGTCGGCATTGCGGGGGATACGCTTCAGTGGTACTGGCGGCGCACGCTCACCAAGGCGGTGGCCGGCCGCGAACTCAGCGAAGTTCTCTGGCATGAGCCGGGCGACGACGCGTTTGTGGCCGGGCTGCTGCAGGACTTGGGCGTGTTGCTGTTGATCCAGGAGTTGGGTGAACCCTACGTGGCCTTTCTGGAGAAAGCCCGGACCCAGGAGCGAGACCTCGCCAGCCTCGAACGCGAGGCGATGGGTTTCGACCACACCCAACTGACCGCCCGGTTGCTGGCCCACTGGGAATTGCCCGAACGCCTTGTACAGGCCGTGTCGCGGCAAGCGGACACCGACGCCGGGGTTCCGCCGCTTCCGTCGGACGATCCCTTGATGCAATGCGTCTATCTGGCCGAATTGGTCGCCCGGCTCCTGACCGACGAACATTCCGCCGTGCTACGCGAACTCATGGGCGCCGATTGGCGAGAACGGGGATTCACCGAGAGCCAGTTGGAAGAACTGGTCGATCGTTTGCAGGAGAAAGTCCGCCAGTTGGCCGAGGTGCTTTCGCTGCAACTACCCGACGGGCTCGATTATCGCGACGTGTTGGCGCAGGCCCACGGACAGATCTCGGAGATTGCCGTCGAAGCGGCCGGCGACTTGCTCCAATTCCGTCAGCAACAGGCCGACAACGAGCGGGAAGAGGCCACGCTTCGCGAAGTTCGCGTGCTCTCGGAAACGATCGCCCAGTTTTCCAGCACGCCGGCCGGTGTGGCCCCCGAAGAGGATCAAGCGGCGGCAGCCGAAACCCAGCCGGCCGACACCGAGGCGACGGATACCGCGCCGGCTGGCAGCGGGGCTTCGCCAACTCCGGTGAGGGTATTGCAGCAGCCGCAGGCGGCCGTGGAGACTTCCGGCGATATTCTGGCCCATCTGACCATGGCCGTTGCCACCTGTCGCCAGTCGCGCTGGTCGCTGAGTCTGCTATTGATCGGACTGGACGACCGCCCGCAGGATCCACCCCCCTTCGGGCCAGGCGGAGCACTCGTCGCGCGGCGCCGCTTGGAACAGGCCTGCCTGACCCTGGAACACTCGGCCATGGTCTGCGTGCCGCTGCCCGGCGCGTCGATCGCCCTGGTTCTACCCGACTGCGAACGCTCGCAGGCCGTGCGTCTGGGGAACCAAATGCTGGAGAACCTTCGCGCCGGCATGGGGGAGCATCTTGCCGGGGCGCCCTTTACGGTGGGTATCGGAGCGGCTACCGTATCATTGCCGCCGAAGAACTTCTCGCCCAGATCACTTCTGGAGGGCGCCGAGCGATGTCTCTACGGTTCGCACGCTTCGGGAGGCAACCTGGTGAAAAGTATCGAGATCTATTGATCCAGCGGGCGAAAACCGACCGTCGGCACGAGGCACGACACGTCTGATGGACCACGAATCCCACCCGGCAGCCGACGATTCGCCGATCTTCCCGCCGCCGAGCCCCCCGCCAACGAGCCACGGGCCGCCGATCCAGGGGCACGGCGAACTTCCGCTCCCGCAGCCACCGATCTCGCTTGCGGTGTCGAGCCGGCCCGCCGATCCGATACGGCGGCGGCTGTTGATCCCGGCAGTGCTCTTCGGGGCCACCTGCGCGTCGACGTTTTGGACCGGGGCCACCGACTGGCTGCCCATGCTCTACATGGACGATCTCCAAGCCGCCGCCGCCGTCGTGGCCCAAAACTGGGGGCAAGGACTGCTTTACATGGCCGCCGTGCTGGGAATCCTGGCGGCGCACGAGATGGGCCATTTTCTCATGGCCGTGCGATACAAGATCCCCACCACGCTCCCCTTCTTCATCCCCGTCCCCTTCTTTCCCGTCGGCACCATGGGCGCGGTCATCGGCATGCAGGGAACCCAAGCCGACCGTCGCCAGATGTTCGATCTGGGGATTGCCGGCCCTCTGGCCGGACTGGTCGTGGCCATCCCCGTCGCCTGCTACGGCGCGTGGCAACTCGATCCGTCGCCACAGTACCACCTCGGATTCCAATTCCACAACCCGCTGTTGATCCAATGGATGATCCAGTGGCTACGGCCCGACATCCTCGATCCGGCCGTGCTGGACATGGGAGGGATGAACGCCTGCCTGATGGCCGGCTGGGTCGGAATGCTGGTCACCGGATTGAACATGCTGCCGATCAGCCAACTCGACGGCGGTCACGTCACCTACGGGCTGTTGGGCCGCCGGGCACACGTGCTGGCCCGCGCGTTTCTGATCGTCGCCATCCTCTTCATCCTGGCCACGGAAACCTATGCCTGGGTGCTGATGCTGGTGTTGGTGATCTTGATGGGCACGGATCATCCTCCCACGGCGAACGACCAGATGAGCCTGAACCGTCCCCGCCGTTATCTCGGCTGGAGCAGCCTGTTGATCCCCGTTCTCTGCTTCCCCCCGATGGGCGTCACCCCGGCCGGGTAATGCAGCACGATGCGCTGGGAAAAATCCCGGCCGAACTCTCCCTCCGGCTGTACAGGCCGCCAGGAACGCGGATAGAATCATGGGTGTCGCGTTGGGGTACCCAGAGGGGTATCCGGTTCTCCGTCCACCTTTTGACAGCCAAGGAGATTGCCATGGTCCGGTTCGTTCAATTGTCGGTGTCGTTGTTGGCGGTCGTTGCCCTGCTGGTTCTTGCCACGTCGGCGCCGGCCCAGCAGCCGCAAATCGTCGTGAAGCAGGCGATTGCCCAGGGTTCCGGCGGGGCGGTTCGCATGATGCAGCCGGCGTTTCCCAGCGTACCCGGTTTCCACGCTTTGCGCAGCGAGGCAGCCCAGAAAGAAATCGATCTGACCAAAGAGCAGAAGGAGAAGCTGAAGAAGCTCGCGGAGCAGTACCAGGAGGAAATGAAGTCGGCGCGAGGAGATTGGTCGAACTGGCGCGAGCTGTCCAACGAGGAGCGCCAGGCGAAGTCGACCGAGTACCGCGAGAAGTATACCAAACTCAACGAGAAGATCCGCAAACAGGCCGAAGGGATCCTGCTCTCCCATCAGCTCGACGCGCTGAAGATGATCACGTTGCGTCAGCGGGGACTTTGGACCCTGGCCAACGCCAACGTCTTGAAGCAACTGGAAGTGACCGAGGAGCAGCAGAAGAAGATCCAGGCGATCCGCGCCTCCCTGGCGGAGAAGTACCAGGAGATCCAGAAAGAGACGTTCGAGGAAGCGTTTGAGTTGCTCACCCCCGAACAACAGAAGAAACTCCAGGACATGAGCCTCCGCGGATTCCAGGGCGCGTATCAACGGCCCGCCACGGCCCAACCGAAGAAATAGGACGTTTAGCCCCGGCACTTGTGCCGGGAGTTGTCGCACCCTTCGCCGACCACCACGGCAAGGCATCGCCGCCATTTCAATCACGGGAGATAGAACATGCGATCAACCGTATCGGCCGCGCTGGCGGCGATTCTCATTGGCCTGACCGGATGCGGTTCATCGCCGGACGACGAAGGCGGCTCGGGAGGCGGTGGCGGCGGTGGCGGCTTCTCGCGGTTAAGCTCAGAGGTCGATCTCACCTACCTGTGCGACGATTTCGCCATGGCCATCGTGGTGAACCCACGGCAGATCGCACGATCGAGCCTGTTGGCCACGCTCCCGCAGGACGAATTGCTCGAAGAAATGATCAAAGATATGCAATTCGATCCGCGAGACATCGGACGACTCACCGTCTTTGTGGCCGACGGAAGCAAGTCGCGGGAGGCGGCCAGAGCCAGCACCGGAGTCATTTTCCAGTTCGGTAAGTCCGTGGATGCCGAGGAGGTTCTGCGGAAGATGCTCGGTGACGACGTGACGGAAGGGACGTTCGAGGGCAAGGATTATCTGAGACGCGGCAACTCGGAGATTTCGGCCGAGTACCGATCCGAAGTCCCCGTCATGACCGGCTATTTGGCCGACGATCGAACGATCGTTTTTGCCGAGGAAACACGACTGAAGAGGATGCTCTCCGTGAAACGGGCCGCCGGTCCGCTGGCCGATCGGCTGCGCGACGTCGAACCGTCCAAGGACGTGACGATGGTTGTCTGTTTGGACAGCCTGCGAGGGGCCATCAAGGAAGCCTCCGGGGAGATCAGCCGCGGCATGCCGCCTTTCCTCGCGCCGCTGCTGAAGGCACCCGATCTGGTGGAAACGGCCACGCTGACCCTGGACCTCTCCGGCAACACGCTGGTGGAGATCGTTCTGGAGGCCCAAGACGCAAAGTCGGCCGAGGAACTCGAACCGATCCTCTCCACGGGACTCGGCTTTGTCCGCAAATTCTACCCGGACGCAAGGGCCGAGATCATTGAGAATGCCGGTCCGGTGGTCACCGAGGAGATGCTGGAGTTGGCGGACGACGTGGTGAAGGGGATTTCGGTCGAGAAGAAGGGCGATCGCGTGGTCGTGCAACTCAAGCGACCCCAGGCACTAGACGATCTGCCCCGGATGCTCAAACCGGCCATGGCCAAAGCCCGCCGTCAGGCCAAGCGAACAAACAACCTCAAGCTAATCGGCCTGTCGCTGCATCACTACCACACCTCGCACGGACGGCTTCCGCCGGTTTACACCGCCGACGCCGACGGCAAGCCGCTGTTGAGTTGGCGCGTACTCATCCTGCCGTATCTGGAAGAGAAGGCGCTTTACGATCAGTTTCATCTCGACGAGCCCTGGGATAGCTCCCACAATCGCCCGCTGGCCGAGACCGTGGTCGACATCTATCAGAACAAGAAAGCCGACCCGGGTTATACGTCGATGATGGTGTTTACCGGTGAAGGATCGCCCTGGAACGCCGGGCGGGGCATCGGTTTTGAGAGTATCAGGGACGGCACCAGCAACACGATTGCGATCGTCGAAGCGGGTGCCGACGTGGCCGTGCCCTGGACCAAGCCGGAAGATCTGCCCTTCGACGAGAACGACCCGCGCTCGGCGATGGGCAACCCGCCACGCGACGGGTTCTCGGTCGCTTTCTTCGACGGCAGCGTCAGGACAATTCCCAAGAATATCGATCTCAAGACGCTCCGACGACTCATCATGCATGACGACGGGCAGGTGGTTGACAGCTCGAAGTTTAAGTAGTCTGCCACGGATTTCGTGATGGAATGGATGCCATCACCGACCGCCGCGGTCCGGCGACCAGGCGGGACGCTGGCGGATGGCGGGCGTCGCGTCGCGGGGCGGATCCACGCGCCGGGCGATCAACGCGGGCGCCGGACGCGATGGTGGAGCGGAAGCACTGCGCGCGGCCGGGCTCCAGCGCGCGGCGTGGCGGGTGGGGAGATCCACGGTGACCGTGCGGCTGGCCTCCAGACGGGTTCCGGCGGCCGTGGTGTAGCGAACGAACAGGTGCAAATCTTCGTGCGAAGGCGGCTCACCCGGCCAGGCCATCTCCAGTTGCAGGCCCTCGGAAAACAGGGTCTTGCGAAACATCCGGGCGGTCTCCGCGGCGGTGAAATCCCAGCGGGCGATGCGCGCGTCCTCGGCCGGGAGTTCCGGATCGATCACGACCACGGAAATGGACGCCGCCGCGGGTACCAATCGACCCTCGGCGTCGCGCGGCTCGATCACCACCATGATCCCCTCGTCTCCGTGCCGCCCGTCCGTGTTGTTGCCACCGGTCAGCATCCGGTTCAACGAGATGGCCGACACCGTGTTGCTATCGGCAGGGGCCGTCGGTTCGCCGGTGGGCGCATCCAGCCCGGGGAGTAGCGGGGGCGGCTGATCGTCGAGACCCGGCAACGGCGGCAAGTCGGGAAGATCTCCGGGATCGGGCAGTGCGCCGCCCGGGTGCGGTTGGAGAATACTCCGCGGCAGGTCGTCCGGCGAGCCGGGCTCTTCGGGCAGCATGATCGACGGCGAGCGAAGCAGCGGGGCCTGCGTGCCGGGCGTCTCGTCCGGGGGAGTCGACGGCGAATAGCCCGGTTCGGAAACCGTGTAGGGCGCCGTCAGATCGGGCGACAAGCCGGCGTCGGTACGCGTTTCTTTCAGTTCCTTGAGCAGGGTAGAGTTTGCGCGTTGGCAGGAATCGACCTTCTCCCGATGCCTCGCGATGCTATCGCGAAGCTGATAGATCAGGGATTCCTGGGAAGCCAGTTCGCGTTCCAGCAGTTGGACGTTCGGGTCGACCTTGCATCCAGCCGCCGCACAGACCAACAGGATCAGCATGAAACAATAGGCCTTCATGGCGCCCTCGCCCAACTGCGCACGCCGACAGTCGTCCGGCCACGAGTGCCCAGACGCCGGTGTACTGATTCAAAGCAGGTAGATTCCGCGGGAATCCGTTCCCTCGGGAAGAGAAAGAGATGAGCAATATACGAGAAGATGATTTGGCGGGAAAAGGGTGCCGGTGTGAGGCTAGCTTTCTTCGGCGTGTTCGATCACGTTGTCGATCAATCCGTACTTCTGGGCCTCCTCGGCCGACATGAAGCGGTCGCGATCGGTATCGGCTTCGATTTTTTCCAGGGGGTTTCCAGTGTGGTGGAAGAGGATCTGGTTGAGTCGTTCCTTGACTTTTCTGAACTCCTTGGCGTGGATCATGATCTCTTCGGCGGAGCCTTCCATGCCGGCCAGGGGCTGGTGGATCATAATTCGCGCGCTGGGCAGGGCCTTTCGTTTTCCGGCCGTTCCGGCGGCCAGCAGCACGGCCCCCATCGATGCACACTGTCCCACGC
>JABMRP010000278.1 GCA_013202535.1 Planctomycetota bacterium | reverse complement strand
GCGTGACACGATCCCTCGTTGTGCCGGCCACCAGGGTTTTTCCGTCTGGACTGAAGACCGCCGAGAGGACCACTCCGCCGGGTTCCAGGCGTTTGGCAACGCGGCCATCGCCGGAGAGATCCCAGAGATAGAGATTACCCTGCAAGTCGGCCGAGGCCATCTTCAAACCGTCGCGACTCACCGCCAGCGCGGTCACGATGCCGTGGTGGACGGTATCCATCGCGTGAAAATCCTTGCGGTCGGCAATACCGATCCGGGCGAGCTTCCAGAGGGGGCGCTCCTGGGTGCCGACAAACAGCGGCAAGATGACGTGCGAACTGCCGACAAAGACGATCGGCCGCACTTTGGGCTGCTGCTGGATGAGTCGGGCCCGTTCGGCGTCGAAGGTCTTCTCGTCCGGCGGGTAGAGTTTCAGCGGCTTCCACTGGCCCCGTTTCCAGAGGATCGACTGACCGGCCGTGTCCATCGAAGCCAGCCAGTCGCCGTCGCCGGAAAAGGCCAGCGAGCAGACCGATTGGCGATGATAGACGGCCTCGGTGTGATAAACGGTTTGGCCGTCGGCATCCTTCTTTTCCGGCGCGTGGAGCACTTCGACGAGCGAGCCGTCGGTCGGGTTGACCACGACGATCTCGCCCAGCGCGCCGGTGGCTCCATAGCCGCCGAAGGCCAACAGGCCGTCGCTCGGTGCGGAGGCCAACGCGTAAATGCTACCGCGCAGGCCTCGGGCGACTTGCCAGCGGATCGTCCGCTCGCGAAGAAACGTGCGGCGAAGGTCGCGGCCCAAGGCACCGAGGTTCCAGACCTGGACCACCTTGTCGAGGCCCGCCGAGCAGAGCCGCTTGGAATCGGGCGTAAAGGCCAGGGCCTGCACCGTGGCGGTATGTCCCCGGGCGTTGATCCGCAGCTTGGGTTCGGCCGCCGCCCGTTGGCGAACGCGGATCAGATCGCGCTGGCCGGATTCTTGGGCTGTCGCTTGACTGACGGCGCCAACGACCGAGGCGAACAACACGGCGGCGGCGATGGGGCGTAAACCGGGCAGTCGCATCGGGGTCTCCCGTGGGTGGATCGAGGTTGGTCACGGGGCAAATGAAGGGGAAGAAAGGCGACAGCCACCTTTCTTCCCACAGGACGTACGGTCGTCTAGCGTTCGGAAGCGATCGACTTCAACGGAATCTTCACGTAGAGCCTCAACAGATCGCCGCGCTCGGTGCTGACGGCCATCGCGAAGCTGCTCTTCTCGTTGCCGGTGGGCGGTTCTTCGAGGATACCTCGGGTCTGGCCACGCATGGCCTCCCGCACGACCTCCTCGGAAAACGCGGCGCGCGTTCTGCGGCTTCGGGTCTGGATCGATTGGAGCGTCTTCTGCACCGTCTTCTGGAGCGTCGCCTTGAGTTTCTTTTCCTCCTCGGTCAATTCGTCTTCCGGTTTGGCGAATACGACGTTGGAGAGCAAGGCCAGATCGGCGGCCGGCTCCTCGGTGGCTACCACGAGAAGCTCCTCGCTGCCCGGCGGAGCGACGAACTCGAAGTAGCCGTCGTCGGGAAGGTCCAACGGCTGGCCACCGGTGACTTTCGGTGGTTTCTCTTGCTCGGTTGGCAGCAGGCACGTGCGATGGCCGCTGGCTCCTTGGTGGAAGATGTAGATATAGGCGTCGTTGACCGGCTCGATGCGCACGCGGATCTGGTCACCCACGGTGAACTCGTATTTCATCGGGTCGACCGCCGTCTCCACGCCATCGGCGCGAACCAGCACGGTGTAGTCCAAGGCCACGACATGCTCCACGCTGGACGAAAACCCGACCAGTTTGGCCAACTCGTCGTGCTTCTTCTCCTTGACGTACTTGCGCACGAGATCCCGAACGCGAGATTCTTGCGACAGGGCTGTTCGGGGCGCCGCCCATGCGGCCAAAAACCCCAAGATCAAGCAGGCCGCTACGGCGCGGCGGATCGAAAATTTCATGACGGGTGCCTCCTACTCGGTACGGTTGTGGCGAAAGTCGTTTGGTAATGACGTTGACGGTCGTTGTTCACCCCCCCAGGGAAGTGTATGCCGGTGTTGACGCCCGGGCAAGCCAGGTCCGAAAAAGCCGCCTTGCGTTACCTCTTCGACACATCTCTCGGGGGAAAACGGGGGCTCACGGTCTCGGTCTTGCGGGTTGTACCGTCTGTGGGCCGTGTTTCGTCTCTTGCCGATACCCTATTATCCGATGATTGGGGTCGCCGGTTGCGTGGTTTCTTCTCCGATTTCCGGAACCGCCGTTTGACCCACGGGGTGCTACCCGTGGGCGTGGCTTCTGCTATCCGCCGATGAGTACCGTGGGTAATCCGACGACGATCGAGCCGCCGTGGGCGGTCATGTCGCCCATCCTTGCCGCCGGCTGGCCGCCGATGAGCACCGTGGCCGACCCTAAGGCGATCGAGTCAGGTGGTCCCACACAGGTGGCCATGTCGCCCAATCTCGCCGCGGGCTGTCCGCCGATAAGCACCGTCGCAACGGCGAGGGTGATCGGACCTCCCACGTGCGGAATGGGAGGCAGACCGGGTGTGATCATCGGGCAGACGTGCATGTCGCCCAGTCTGGCGGCTGGCTTCATGATGCGATCCTCGGTTGCTGTTTGTCCATTTCCTACTCGCCTTCTCCAGGGGGTTGCTCATTCTCCTCGGGGACCTGCTCTTCGGTCCGCCGGACCAGTCCGGCTTCGTCGAGCAGATCGGCGATCGAACTTTGCCCGAAAAGCTGCCATCTTTCGGGCAAATCGGGAAGTTCGACGAGCACCGCGTCGATGCCCTGGAGCAGCCTTTCGACGAAAGAGGCCGTCTGGTGGGCCAGTAGCATCGCCATGACGCCGGGCCAACAGAAGCCGATGATCCCGCCGCTGGCGTCTTCGCGTCCCGGCTTGGCACGCAAGGCGCGGCGGAGATGGGCCAAAAGGGCCGCCTTCTCCATTCGCGAGAACAGGGTGACCACGGCTTCGTTTCCCCAGCCGGCGGCCACAAGTTTGGGCCACTCGGGCACGTCCTCCGGCGCCACCAGCACGGGAGACGCCAGCGCCGCGGCTTCCGGGGGAAGCCAGTCGAACAAATAGTCCGGCGATGCCAGGTCCTCCGGCGGTGTGTCCAGTTTCTGAAGATCGACGATCAGAAACGCCGGCATGTGTCGAGTGAGGAGGACGGTCAGGTCGGACGCTTCGATTTCGGCGACGTCGCCGCGACACACCGTCAGGCCGCTGTCGCACGTTTCCACTTCGTAGTTTGCTTGCACCTGCGACAGGGCCGTCTTGAGTCCGGCGAAGCCTACCGAGGAATCCCCTAATTTACCCGCGCCGGCGGTTTTCTCGGGCTTGTCTCCTTCGACGTGCAGGATGAATTGGGTTTCTCCGGCGAGGATCGTATCACCGTCGCGCACCACGGTTCGCTCCCCGACGGGTTCGTCGTTGAGCAGGGTACCGTTGCTGCTTCCCTGGTCGCTGACGTAGCAAGCAACGTCGTCGGTCTCCAGCGCGAAGTGAACGCCCGACATGTGCCCGTCGGTTTCCACGGCCAGATCGGCCCAGTGGGTCCGTCCCACGCGCAACTGCTGGCCGGCGCCGAGTTGGACTTTTCGGCCGGTCTCGGTTCCGGAGGCGATTTCAAGGACGATTCGCATTGCTTGGCTCGCGTGTTTCGGGCGCCGGCGGCCGAGGATTGTCTCCTCAGTTGATCTTCACCAGCGCGCCTTTGACTTCCGTTAGCGTCGACCCGTTGATCTCGATCATCAGCGCGGAGATCTTGATGCCCGTGGGGCTGATTTCGATCTTCGACGGCCCCACCTCCAGCGTGATTCCGGTGCCCGCCGAAACCGACATCGCGGTACCCACCGTTACGTCTTGAGACGTGCCGACGTCGACGGTCCGGGAAGAGCCGACGGTCACGGAATCCGACGCGCTCACGCTCAATGTACGGTTGGCGCCGACGGTAATCGTCTGATCGGCGCCGACGTCCAGCGTCCGGTTATTGCCGACGGTGATCGCTTGATCGACGCCGACGTCCAGCGTCTGGTTGTTGCCGACGGTGACGGCTTCGTCGTTGACCACGTCGCGGGTTCGATCGTTGAGCACGTGCTCGCGGAGATCGTTTTCGATGGTCGTGTCGATGTCGAACTGGGCGTGAATGGTGATCAGTTCGTCGTCCTTGGTGTCGTTCATCGAGATCTCATTGTAACCGCCGCCCCCCGGGCTGCTGTAGGAGATCATCCCGCTGACCACTTTCTTGTCGGGCAGCGAGTAGGGGGGCATCTGGTCGGCGTTGTAGACGCGGCCCGTAATGATCGGGCGGTCCAGGTCGCCGTCGACGAACTCGACCAACACCTCCTGCCCGATGCGGGGGATGTTCATCGATCCCCAGCCCTTGCCCGCATAATCCTGGGAAACGCGGACCCAACAGGAACTGTTCTCATCGCGCTTGCCGTGTCGATCCCAGAAGAACTGCACCTTGACGCGGCCGTATTTGTCGGGCCAGATTTCCTCGCCCGGCGGTCCGGTCACCACGGCCGTCTGCACTCCCTGAACGACCGGCTTGGGGGTGGTGCGCCGAGGCCGAAAGATAACATCGGCCGGAATACAGGTAAGCGAATTCTCGTAGCCGGCCCCGCCGCCGGCCGCCTCGGCTTCGACCGATTGGGATGCCGAGTGCTGGATCGTGGTGATGACGTAGCCCTTTCCCTCTTCTTCCTCGCAATCGTGCTTGGTGATCGTGAACTTGCCGCCGGGGTGGAAGGTCTTGCAGGTGCCGCCCGTGGAGACGACGTCGTGGGCCGCCTCTTCCGCTTCCATGCGAAGCTTCGCGTAACGTTCGCCCGTCGACTTGTCGGTGTACGAGCCCGGGTACTCGTAGATCTCGAACTTGTTGATATTGTCCAAGTCGACCGTCGTCGGCGCGCTGGTCAAGAGCAAGTTGGCCGGCGTCGGTTCGCTTCGCGCCGGGTGGTCCTCGAAGTTGTAGTCGGTTTGCGACCACTTGCCGGGCGTAAACTCGTAACGGTGTTCCCAGCCGGTGAGCCGGTTGGCCGGCGTTTGGCCGCCGTAACTGTATTGGTATTCGACCTCGCTCTCCGGGCAGTCTTGATAGGCCCCCTTCTGGTCGCCCATCACCAGCGTGTGTTTGCCGTCTTCGTGCTTGAAGAAGTAGAAGATCCCTTCTTCTTCCATGAGCCGGGAGATAAACGCCAACGGGCTCTCGCGAAACTGAACGCTGTAGTCTCGCGGCGGATGCTCCCCCTTGATCTCCGAAATCTCGTAGTCGGAGAAGCCGAGGTCCGAGAAAATCTCCTCGATGATGTCGGTCACCGATTTATTCTGGAAAACGCGGCAATCGGCACCGCGGGAAAGGAACCAGAGCCAGGGCACCATCTCCGCCTGGTAGCGCCGCAGACCGGTCTGGCGACCGCCCGCGGAAAAACGGCTCACCATGCCGTTGAAGTAGCGGAACGAAGTGCCGTCGGCCAGACGGACGCGGACGGTGATTTTCTTGCCGACGATGTCCTTGGCGGCGATCGAATCTTCGTCCGAGACCATCTCGAGACGAAACTGAAACGGCTGCGAGATTTCCTCTCCGCCGGAGAACGACGTCAACACAAGCACGTCCGGACCCAACGGCGTTTCAACCGCGATCTGTCGGTTTTCCTGAGTAATTGGTGGCATGGTCGGCTCCGGGCAGTCGCAAAGAACAAGGCGAGACCTCTGGGGTCGGTCGCGGCAGACAATCGCTACTCGAGTGGTCGTTCCGAGCCGCTTGCTCCCGCCTCGCCGACTCGTCGGTGGTCTTGGCACGGCCGGGTAAGACGCACGGGTGCCACGGAACGGGCATGGACATTCCCGTCCCGTGGCTGGGGCACAACGCGACCGGATCGGTCCACCGGGACCGTGGGATTATCCACCCTTGTTGGCCGTCAGATCCCAATGGGCCTTCACGTCGCCCTTGCCTTTGCCGGTCTTGTGGTCCGTCTCGGTGTAGATCCACTCGATCTTGCCGTAATTGAAACTGACCTCCTCCAGGGGCAGCGCTTCACCGCCCTGGGCAGATCCGCCGGGACGGCAACTGGCGACGATCACGTCGTTCATGACGTATTCCTGGTACTTCTGCTTGTCGCCGGTTGCCCGGCACAATTCCATCTTGACCTCCTTGATGTGCTTGCCGTTGCAGCAGAACAGGGCCAGTTTGGGGCTCGCCTTGTCCATCGTCTTGACGATGGAAAAATCCTGATGGTCACACCGTTCGGCACTCCGGCCGCCGCCACTGCTGGACGATCCGCTGGCGGGTTGGCTTACGCCGTGGCTGAAGGAAAGGATTTCGATCCATTCGCTGTGCTTGTCGTCGCTACTCTCGCCGGGCACACCATCGATCTTCAGAAAACAGTCAAATGCCATGACTCGCTCCTTCTTAGGAAAAGAAAAAATGGTCGTTGGCCGCGGGTTCCGCTACGCGGAGACGCGGAAGAAACCTCGAATACCGTGTGTCTTGAGCCGTTGTCTCGGCATCCAATTCCTCGGTTTTGCCCGGAGGTTTCGGATGGCCGCCGCCTCTCTTCAATTGGATTTTCGTGCCATCTGGAAAGAAGTTGCCTCCTTTTGTGAAAAAAGCCGCCAATCGTGACTATTTCCCCTCCAGGGAAGGGCTTGAGTGGGGGACTTACCGTCTCTCCTTCCCTCTCTACAAAATCTCGTATTGAAACGCCCCGTCGGAGTCGAGCGATACGCCGACCGAACTGATCGGCTGGCCCTCGGCCATCCGGCCCAGGAATTCGGCCGACATTTCCGGCAGCAATGTGCGCGTGAGAATATGGTCCACGTTGCGCGCCCCGCTGGCCACTTCGGTGCAACGGGCGGCAATACCGGCCACCAACTCGCTGTCGTAGTGGAACTCGGCTCCGTGGTTCTCTTTCACCCGGCGAGCGATCAGGCCAAGCTGCAGCTCGACGATCTTCCGCAGCACGTCGTCGGTCAGCGGGAAATACGGGACCATGGTCACGCGCCCCAGAAACGCCGGTTTGAACGTGTTGAGCAATTCCGGGTGCAGCGCCTCGGCCAAACCGGCCGCGTCGGGACACGTCTCCGGATCGGCACACAACTTCATGATCAGATCGGTCCCCGCGTTGGACGTCATCAG
Organism: Planctomycetota bacterium; assembly: GCA_013202535.1. Lineage (GTDB taxonomy): Bacteria > Planctomycetota > Planctomycetia > Pirellulales > Thermoguttaceae > JABMRP01. Next base: position 13,070 of record JABMRP010000278.1, on the reverse strand, counting down.
GATGACTGTATTCTTGAAATCGATGTCCCGCCCCTCGCCGTCGCGGAGGGTTCCCTTGTCGAACACCTGGTAGAAGATGTCCTGCACCCCCGGGTGCGCCTTTTCCATCTCGTCGAGCAGGACCACGCTGTACGGCTTGCGGCGGACCGCCTCGGTCAATACGCCCCCCTCGCCGTAGCCGACGTAGCCCGGGGGCGAGCCCATCAAGAGCGACACCTTGTGCTCTTCCTTGAACTCCGACATGTTGATCACCGTCATGTTCTGATCGCCGCCGTAGAGCAATTCGGCCAGCGTGATGGCCGTTTCCGTCTTGCCTACGCCGCTGGGACCGACGAACAGGAACACGCCGATCGGGCGACGCGGATCGGTCAGATCGGCCCGCGAGGTGCGAATCCGCTGGGCAATGGCCTCCAGGGCATGCGACTGGCCGATGATTCGCTCTTCCATTCGCTCTTTCAAAGCCAGCACGGTGCGAATTTCGTCGGTGACCATGCGACCCACGGGAATTCCGGTCCAGCCGGAGACCACCTCGGCGATCGCCTGGCCGTCGACACACGCCTGCATCAGGGGCGTCTCGCCCTGCAAGTCGGCAAGTTGGCGCGACAGGTCCTCCAACTGCCCGCGAAGTTCGTCTCGCTGGCCGTCCGAGAGGGGTTCCGGCGGGGCTTTCGGTGGTGTTTTCGGCTTGCCGGCGGCGTCCGGCGGCGTTTCTTCGGCGCCACCTTCCAGACGCCGGCGAAGATCACGGATCTGGGCGACCAGCTCGGATTCTTGTTTCCACCGCGTTTCCAAGGCCTCCTGCTGCTGCTCGACCTCTTGCTTGGTTTGGGCCAACTCGTCGAGCTTCTCTTGATGGTTGCCGCCGGTGAGGCTCTCGCGCGTGAGAATCTCGATCTCCAGGGTCAACTGGTCGATTCGCCTTCGCCCGTCCTCCACCGCCGGCGGAATGGCCGATTGCGCCAGGGCGACCCGGGCACATGCCGTATCCAACAGGCTGACCGATTTGTCGGGCAACTGGCGGCCGGAAATGTAGCGGTGCGACAGGCGCACGGCGTCGTCCACCGCTTCTTCGAGAATGCGGACCTTGTGATGCTTCTCGAGCGTCCCGGCCAGACCTCGCATCATTTGCACGGCCACCGCCTCGCTCGGTTCCTCGACTTTGACCACCTGGAAGCGGCGGGCCAGGGCAGCGTCCTTCTCGAAGTATTTCTTGTATTCGGCCCAGGTGGTCGCCGCGACGGTGCGCAACTCGCCGCGGGCCAGGGCCGGCTTGAGCAGGTTGGCCGCGTCGCCCTGACCGGCTTGTCCGCCGGCGCCGATCATCGTGTGGGCTTCGTCGATGAACATAATAATCGGACGGACCGATGACTTCACTTCGTCGATGACCGACTTGAGCCGGTTCTCGAACTCGCCCTTCACTCCGGCCCCGGCCTGAAGCAACCCCAAGTCGAGCGTGCGAATGGAGACGTTCTCCAGCGAGGTGGGCACGTCGCCGGCGGCGATCCGCAGGGCGAAACCCTCGACCACGGCCGTTTTACCCACCCCGGCCTCGCCGGTGAGAATCGGGTTGTTCTGCCGACGGCGGGTGAGGATGTCGATAATCTGGCGGATCTCGGCGTCGCGTCCCAGCACGGGATCGATCTTGCCGGCGGCCGCGGCGGCCGTCAAGTCGACGGTGAACTGATCCAGGGCCGGCGTCTTCGTCGGGCCGGTCACGCCCGGCGCGCCGCGACCACCAGCGGTCGGCGCCTCGGCGGTCGACAAGGCACCGGCCGCCTCGGAGGTTTCCGCCACGATATCGTGAAAATCCTTGCGCAGCGCCTCCGGCGAGATCTTCTCCAGTTCAACCGACATACCCCGGGCCGTGCGTGCCAACTCGTCATCGGAAACCAGCGCGCAAAGCAGATGGCCGGAGCGAACCGCTGCGACGCCGAATTCGACCGAGGCGACCATCCACGCCTGTTTCAGCAGGTTGACCACCAGGGGCGACAAACCGGGCGGACGCGCGTTGCCCGTCTTCATGCGGTCCAGCGCGCGGGTCAAGTCGGCCGACAGCCGGGAGGCGTCGATCTCGTAAAAACGCAGCAGCGCGGCCAGGTCGGTGTCGGTCGATTCGACCAGCTTGAGCAGCCAATGCTCGATCTCGACGTTGTAGTTGGTTCGGGCCACGCACAGCCCGACCGACCCTTCGAGGGCTTGGCGGCAGGTGGGATTGAGTTTCTGACTCAGCGTTTTCAGTGTGACGAAGTCCATGGGTAACCCTCCAGGGAAAAGACGGCATCGGCGGCGTCGCGCACCGCCGGACCGCTGCGGATCCAGGTGTTCCATCCCAGCCGAGCGCCGTCGGTCCCCTCGCCGCCAAGTTGGCACCAGGGAACTTCGGCCGCGGCCAATACCGGTTGTACGTCGAAATCGAATTGAGGCCCCACGTAAAGCCGGACCATCTGGCACAAGGGCGCCAGCACGTCGCCGGAGGGGCTGAACCGGCAAAACTGGTGGTAATCGAGCGGTCCCACTTGCAGGCGGAATTTGCTCTCCGTATCCCACACCCGGCGGCCCACGATCACCTCGACCCCCAGCCTCGCGTTGAGCCCGCGCGGACGCCGCGCGGTGGGCAGCGACGACTGATCCTCGGCACTCAGATAAAGCCACTGACCATGAAACTGGTGGATATCAAAGGGCAACTCGAAATAGTCGGTCAGCAGCGATTCCAGCGCCACGGCCGAACGGGGATAGTGGGCGAAATGGCCCGCATAGTACAAGAGCGCCTCGTCGTCGAATTCCATCCGCCGGCGCAGCCCCCCGGTCCCCAAGCCGAGAAGACAATAGAGAACGTGCGTAAACAGGTCCTCCGAATCGCGGGAATCGCCCGTCCTGCTCGCATCGCCCGTCCCGACCTCCCCGGTCACACGGCGATGTTCGTAGCCGATGGGAAAGCGATACTTGCGCCACGCGCGATAAAAAAGCGAGAGGACACGGTGGTTGAACAGATCGAAGAAATCGCGAAGGGAGTAGTCTTTCTCTCGGGTGCGTTCGATCACCAACGAGGTATAGTGTTGCGGCAACACGCCCTGGGGTCCGGTTAACCCCATGAAGGCCACGGTCATTTCCGCCGGCGACCGGTGGGACGGATCGGCCGAATCGTCCTGCGGGGGCTGGAGCGAGGAGATCGAACCGGCCGGAAAACTGTGTGCCCCCAACGCGCGAAAGCGAACGACCTCTTGCCCCGGTGCGTGATCGCCGCCCACCGGGAACCGCTTCTCGGGGGAGTCTTCCCCGGACCGCGGCGCACGGGCGTCGGCGACCGATTGCTCCAGAAGCCGCACGGCCTGAAAGAAGTCAAACCGAAACGCATCCTCGAACAACGAGTCGTTCAGAGAAGTACGGCGGTGCCCGCCCTTGGGGACCATCTTCGCAACGCTCCTTCACGTCGATTGGTGGTTGCCACGAGCCGGGTGAACGAATTGATCGTGCAATAGAGCCCGAGAAATCGTTCCAGCACGCTGGCAAAGAGGAAAAGACCGCTTCCGGCAAACCGTTCTTCGTCGAATTGGACGGTGACCTCGACCCCCCGGCAAAACCCGCTGCCGCCGCCGCTTCGCCCCACGATGCGGCGGCTGACGACACTCTGGACGCCGTCGATCATCGAGCGCGTCTCGGCCGAATCGGCAAAGTCGTACAACTTCAGAATCTCCCGCAGTGCGTCGGCCCCTTCTTCGTAGTCGACCAGCGACAAGTGGTTCAACGAAAGATGCGAAATCAGCTTCCACAAGGCCCCGTGCTTCAGTGCCGGTCGAAACGCCTGCGTGGGCCGAGTGAGACACTCGATGGCCTCCAGCGGCGCTCCGCCTTCCAATCGCAGACGCGGCTGCCCCTTGCCAAACGGCAGGCGATGCGGCAAATCGGCGTCGAGGCACGTCGTTTCCACGTCGAGCGTCCAGTCGGCCGGCGCCGACGACTGAAACTCCAGATCGACCAGCGACAAGTACATTTCGGTCATTTGTTGACCCGGACCGCCCACGCGACGGCGCGTCGCGTGCCAAAACTTCGACGCCTGGTCTCCCTCGACGGCGTGCTTGAACGAGTAGAACGGGCGATACTCGACCGTCTGGTTGTCGGGCGAAGTGGCCGTCACGCGGTCGATGGAATGGATCTCGCTGGCACCGGGACGCCGCGCGTCGGGGACCACGCGATACTCCGTCCGGGCGTGCGTTAGCGTGATCGGTTCGGCGCGCCGCCGGTACAGATTGACCACCGGAGTGCAGCCGAGTTGGAATACGTCGGACGTGACGTTCTGCTCCAAGTCGGTCGACGACTCGCTCAAGTAGATAAACACGGCCAGCTTGTTTCCCTCGTCGGGCAATACGCGCGGGTCCAAGTCGGCCAGGTCGAAGAACAAGAACTTCTCGCAAAACGTGAAAAACTCCGAGAGCAACCGGTAGCCCAGAAACGATCTGGGTGGATAGGGTAAGAGACCCTCGTCGGCGTCGAAGCCGACCGGCCGGATGCACTCGGGCTCCAGGATCACCGGCTCGGTGTCGCGCGGCGACCGTGCCAGGGCCACGCCCAGCGTGTTGTTGAAGAGAAGTTCGTACAGCGCGAATACGTGTTGCGCCTGTCCTTTCAGGAAGAACCGCAGCGAGTCGGTCTGCAGCTTGGCAAAGGTCATCTCCCCGGAGAAACACTCCAACTCGAGTCGCAAGACGGCCGCCGCATCGGCGGAGAAGGGAGTCGCCGGGGCCGCAAACGGACGCCCGGTCAAATCGGCCGATTTCAACTCGATCGGCCAAAGCGTTACCGGATAAGACGTGCGAAACCGGCACGGCTTGCCGTCGATCGGATCGGTTTCCATCGGCGAATCGACGGGGATCGTGTAGCCGGTCGTCAAGTCGCCTTCGCCGCGGTCCAATACGAATCGCACCACCGACATCGCCGGGACGGGTGCTTGATAATGGGGATAGAGCACGCCCAGCAGGGCGTCGGTCAACTCGGGAAAATCGTCCTCCAGCTTATGCCGAGTTCGCGCGTTGAGGTAAGCGAACGCTTCGATAATCCGCTCGACGTGGGGATCCTCGGCCGTATCGGGCCCCAAACGCAGCCGGCCGGCGATTTTCGGGTGGGCCTCGGCAAACTCCGCCCCAAGGCGGCGGATGAACGCCAACTCGCGATTGTAATACGGCAGCAACTCCTCGCTCATCGGCCCACTCCCTTCACCTCGACGTTGCCGGTGGCCGGTTCCAGCGCCGAATCGAACACGACCGGTTCGGGCGCCGGCTCGGCGTGCATCAGGGCGTCGATGCGAAACCGCATCGTGCGATCCGCCGGATCGGCGTTTTCCAGCAATTCCACCTTCACCGATTTGAAACGGGGCTCGAACCGCCCGATCACGCGCTCCAGTACGTGGCGAAACCAATCGCGCTGCCGGGCGGACCCCAAGTCGGTCCCCATGATGTCCGGCACCCCATAGTTGACCAGCGACAACTCCAGTTCCTCAAGGTCCGCGGGCAAGGCGGTCAGGCAGCAGCGCGTGTTGAGCAGGTTTTCCAGATCGCGTCGCACACTCTGCTTCAATTCGCGCAGCACCTGATTTCGCGTTCGGGGCAGTTCCTTGGTGGCGCCCGGGTCCTCGTCCAAGAGCCGGTCGAGCACCGAAGGAATCAGCGGTTGGTCCGTGGGAACTCTGGTCATGCGAAAACAATCTCTCCGAGTTCGAGGATCCCTTGGTCACTTTCTCCGACCAGGAAGGTTCGCTGTCCGAACCCGCGGACGGGCCGTTCGGCGCCGCCTCGCCAGTCGGTGAAGCGGCCGAGGCGGACTCGCTGGTCGGCGTCTTCGTGCGATCCGTGGTAGAGCGTCGGAAAACAGACCTCGCCGTCGGGTCCGTCGCGCACCGCCAGCAGGGCACGTCGCCAGAGCAGGTCGCGCGGCCGTTGGGGCTCGTGGAACTCGATCCGCTCGACCGTCTCCATCGGCACCCAGTAGTACTTGCCGTTGCTGGTCAATACCTCGAAGACCGAGCCGGTCAGGTCGTCCAGATCGCGAAACCCGTCGAAGGCCTCGCCCGCGGAGGTCCCGCCAAGCGCCGGGCGCTTCTCATCCGCTTGTCCCAACAGATCGACGGCCTCTTGCTCCTTGCCTTCGCGAAGGCAAATGGACGCTTCCAGGGCGAGCTTGACGTGCTCGGGCGGATCGTGGAGAAACTCGGGCAGTCGGCCGTCGCTGAAGAACTCGCGCCGCGTCAGTTCGGCCCGCAGCAGTTGCCGGAATTCGGCAACTCCCACCATCACCTCGGGGTCCTGAGTACCCATGGCATCGAGCTGCTTGTCGGCTCTTTCAAGATCGCCGGCAAAGCAGAGCAATTCGCAGAGGAACCCGCGCTTGGAGGCGTCGGTCGGATGGGCCTTCACCTCACCGCCGGCCGCGGCCACGGCATCGGCGAGTTGTCCCGCTTCGTAACACTCTTTAGCGTTCATGCCTTCGATCTCCTTCTTAAGCCACGGAATCGCAAGGGGCAAATGATGCTAATGTCCAATGTCCAATCGCTAATCGCTAGTTCCCTGCCTCACGTTGATCGCCCCGGGGTCAACTCGGTTGTAATTCTAACGGCGGAGGTGAGTTCGTCGAGTTCAAAATGGGGCCACAAATGGGCGACACACGCATAACTGCCCGGTTTTCCCGGCTGGCTGCGCACGCGAACGCTTGCCTGTCGCAGGGGATATTCGGCCTTGACGTCCGCCGCCGCTTCGCCGTCGGAGGTAACGTACTTCTGAAGCCATCCGTGCAGATAGGTCTCGCATTCCTCGGCCTCGGTGAAGGCTCCGATCTTGTCGCGGGCGGCAACCTTCAAGTAGTGGGCGAATCGCGACACGCAGAGCATGTATTGCAGCATCGCCGAGATCCGAGCGTTCATCGTGGCCGCCCGATCGTCGTACTCCTTGGATTTCTGTACCGATTGGCTGGTGTAAAATGCCGACAGCTCGGTGTCCCGGCAATCGCACAGCGGGATAAACCCCAGTTTACTCAACTCCTGTTCCTGGTAGTCGGTGATCGAGACGTCGGTGGACATCTTGGGGGCGACGCCGGCGGCATCGGTGGAGAAGCAATGGACGGGAAGAGCCCGCGCAATGCCCCCCTCTTCGCCGCCGCGCCGGGCACCTCGGATATTGGCCAGCCATCCCGTCTCGGAAAAGGCGCGGATCAATACGCCCCCGAACGCGTATGCCGCATTACCCCAGAGGTATCCACGGCCGTCGGGCGTGTCCGTGTCTTCGCGAAAACGGAAACCGTCGGCTCGGGAACCGTCGTCGGCATAAGGCAGCCGCATCAATACCCGGGGCAGGGTCAGACCCACGAACCGCGAGTCCTCGGTCTGACGAAACGTGTTCCATTTCAGGTATTCCAACTGATCGAAGGTCCGCGACAGATCGAGCGGCTGCTCCAGACCGCCAAACTTATCCAGTCCGAACATCTCGGGATCGACCCCGGCGACGAACGGCGCGAAAGCGGCCGCGGCAACGTGCGAGACGGCCCCCAGCACGCTCACGTCGTCGGTCGGATGACCGGCGCTGGGGCGCGAGTGGATCTGGTAGTCGCCGATCAATACGCCGTAGGGCTCGCCGCCGGGGGTGTCGAACTCCTCGCTGTAGACCTTGCGAAACAGTTGGCTTTGGTCGAATTCAATCGCCCGCTCAGCGTCGCGAGCCAGTTCTTTCCAGGAAACGCCCAGGACGCGTATCTTGACGTTTTCCGCCCCGTCGGCCTGTTCGACCAGATAGTGCAAGCCGCGCCACGAGGCTTCAAGCTGCTGAAAGCGCGGGTGGTGGATCACGGCGTTGACCTGCTGATCGAGCACGCGATCGAGCAGGGCCACGTCGCGATTGAGCCATCGGGCGACGGTCTGCCGGTCGAGCGGCGTGCCTTGCGGAGCGGTCCACTGGAGCCACTGCCGCAGGGCACCCGCGGGCGAGGACTCCTCCAGAAAACGATCCAGAGGCGATCGCCCCCCGGCCTCGGCAGTCGCTTCCAGCACCGCATCGATGAGTCCGCTCGATGGGCCGCTCGATGGGACCGCATCGATGGACGCCGAACGGGCCGGCGAGTCGGCCGATCGACTCGCCGCCGGGAAAGCCTGACCGCTCTGGCCGGATTCTGCGTTCATGGGCCCGTCTTACTTAGCCCCCCAACTGGGGAATTCGGGCGACCATGCGAAGCGACGTGGTCAGTTCTTCCATTTGCAGCCACGGGCGCAGCCAGGCTACGGCATTGTAGTTGCCGGGTTGGCCGGGAACCTCCCGCACTTCGATCTTTGCCTCGCGCAGCGGATAGCGAGCCTTCGTTTCCGCGCTCGGCTTGGGATCGGCGCTGACGTAGTTGGTGATCCAGCGTTCCAGCCAGTCTTGACAGTCCTCGACTTCCATGAACGACCCGATCTTGTCTCGGGCGATCACCTTCAAGAAGTGGGCAAACCGCGAGGAAGCCATGATGTACGGCAGGCGGGCCGAAATGGCCGCGTTGGCCGTCGCCTCGGGCCGGTCGTACTTCTTCGCCTTCTGCGCCGACTGCGCGCCGAAGAAGACCGAGTAGTCGGTGTTCTTATAGTGGCACAACGGGAGAAAGCCGAGTTTGCTCAATTCCGCCTCACGGCGATCGGTGATGGCAATCTCGGTCGGACACTTCAGATCGGTATCGCCGTCGTCACTGGTGAAGATGTGTGCCGGCAGTCCCTCGACCTTGCCGCCGCCTTCGGCCCCGCGGATGGCCGTACAGAAGCCGGTCTGGGCAAACGAGTCGGTCAGCCGGGTCCCCAAAACGTACGAGGCGTTCATCCAGCAGTACTGGTCGTGGGGTACCGGTTTCGACTTGCCGTCGGCGTCCAATTCGACTTCCTCGTAATCGAACTGCTCGACCGGCTTGGTGTTGGCGCCGTAGGGAAGCCGCGACAGCACGCGGGGCATCGAGAGGACCGTGAATCGCGAGTCCTCCGAATCGCGGAAGGACGTCCACTTGGTATATTCGACCGTGTCGAAAATCTTCTCCAGGTCGCGAGGCTTGGACAACTCGGTAAAGCTCTCGAATCCGAATAACTCGGGCGCGGCGGCCGTAAGAAAGGGGCAGAAAGCCGCCGCCGCCACGTTGGACATCTTGCCCAGCAGGTCGATATCCTCCGGGTGGTTGGTGAATTCGTAGTCGCCCACCAGCGCGGCGTAGGGTTCGCCGCCGGGGGTGCCGAACTCGTTTTCGTAGAGTTTCTTGAAGATCTGGCTCTGGTCGAACTCGACCGCCCGATCCACGTCCTTGAACAACTCCCGTTTACCGACGTTCAGCAGCTTGAGCTTGAGCTTGGCGCTGGTTTCGGTGTTCATCACCAGATGGTGCAGACCTCGCCAACTGCCCTCGAGCTTCTGAAACTCCGGCGCGTGCATCACCGCGGATAATTGGGTGGAAATGGCGGCGTCGATCGCGTTCATGCCGGCGGTGATCGTTCGCGTCACGTCCTTGTTCCAGGTGATCGTGCCCTTGAGCGCCTCCTCGGTCAGCGTGGCCAGCAACTCCTGGGCACGCGACGATTCGGTCTGCTTCGTGGCCTTCAGCGCCTGATCCAACAAGCTGCCTTCCTTGACTTCGACAGCCTGCGCTTGGGATTTTGCTTGCTCGCCAGTGCTCATTGATCGTCCTCCTCTTTGGGGCCGTCCGACGGTTCGGGCTCGCTGGGCGGTTCAGGTTCGGGTTCCGGTTCCGGCGCGGGTGCCGGCTCGGACGCGGCGCTCGCCGCGCCGCCGCCCACGCCCAGATCGGCGGAAAGCTCCTTGAGCCGGTCGGCGTTCTCCAGCACCTCTTCCAGTACGGTCTCTAATTCCTCGGACCGATCGATCTTGGTGAGCAGGTCGCGAAGTTTGTCGCGCGTTTCCAGCAGCTTTCGCAACGGCGCGACCTGCTTGCCGACCGCGGCCGGCTCGAAGTCGTCGATCGAGTTGAACTTCAACTGCACGGCCATCTCGCTGCCGTCCCCGGCCAGCGTGTTCTCCACGCGCAAATTCAAGCCGGGGGTCATGCGACGCATCACGTCGTTGAAATTGTCGCGGTCGATCTGCACGAACTTGCGATCCTTCAGCGATCGCAACGGCTCGGTCGGATTGCCCGAGAAATCGCCCAAGACACCCATCACGAAGGGCAATTCCTTCTGCACCACGGCACCTTCCGTTTCCACGTCGTAAGTGATGTGGACTCGGGGCTTGCGAACCCGTTTCAATTTATCGTGTATGCTTCCCGCCATGAATCGTTACCTCCGAAAGGTTACTGGTTGTCGATAGCGCCCTCTTGCAAACTACCGCGAATATCGGAAGCCGCGCGGCCTGATGCCCGTCGGGCGGAGCGTCACGCTCCGTGTGGGGTTTACGTTGCCGCGCGGCGTTTTACGAATTTTCTCCCGGTGGTTGAATCCCCACGAGTTTGAACAATTGCAGCCGCGCCGCTTCCTCGGGAATCAGTTCCGACCAGAGGTCGGGAAGCGGCATCCGGCCCCAGCGAACCGCCTGCTCCAGTGCGTACGATATGGGCGAGTGTGGCTCGGTCCGCTTGAAAAACTCAGCCACCTGCAACAGCGAGAGAAAAGCGCCCTCACGGGTATTCACCCGACCGCCGGACGCGCCGTCGCCTGGGGAACTTCCCTGCCCGTCCGCTCCCTCTTCCGCTTCCGGGTCGACCAGCAGATGCCCGGCGATCTGTTGCACGGTATCCTGGCACGCTTGCAGAGCGTTGCGGATATTCGAGGAGGGAGGAGCCACCGAGTACCCGCTGGAATCGTTCGGACAGATGGCTTCCAATGCCGCGCCCATCTTGTCGAATTCATCGCAGCACTGTTGCAGGTCTTCGGCCAGCGCGCGGAAGAATTCCGGTGCCGTCTCGGACACCGCTCGGTCGAACATCTGCATGCTCGCCGCTCCCTGGTCGATCCGTTGCGCCCGTCGGTCGGGATCCTCCGTCCGCTCCAAATCCTGCGCCTGCTGGTAGTCCGCCGCGTTGAGCGCTCGAAACGTCCCTTCGTCGGTCAGCGGGACGTTCGAGATTGGATTGATCAACACGCCTTCCGAATCGACCCCGTTGAGGCCGGCCAGCGGGGCCACGCGCGTGGCCATGCCGTCCTCGTCCGGCACGGGATAAAGATGGTCCCAGAAACGTTCGACCAACTCGCGCGCCAGGCGAAACCCGTCGCGCAGACCGGCGAATCCGTGGCGACGCAAGAGGCCCTCGGTCAGCCACGCGGCGATCTCCAGATCCTTGGATTGCTCGGCCAGGATCTTCGGGCCCAATTCCAGAATCGGCCGCCAGTTCGGGGGCTCGGCGTAGGCGTCCTCGTCGTCGTCCCAAACGACGTTTCGCTCGGCGGCTCGAGCGGCGGCCCGGGCATCCTTCATCGCGTGATATTCGGAGGTGGGAGAGAAATCCTCCCGCAGCGCGACCCCCGCGGGGTTGTCGCCCGGTATCGGACCAAGCAACCGATCGAAGTCGACGACTTCCGGCGAACCCATCGTTTCCTCCACGCAGTGCGCTACAAAAAAATGCGGATTCTGCTGATTCGGTTAGAATATCCCCTCGGATGCCGTCCGGCAATCCCCCCCCGTCAGTAAGGGGCTCTGGGCGGGCAACTTCTTCCAACGATAGACGTCACGGCGTTAGCCCCCCCATTCGCAGGGACCGGGCAAGCTGTTGGAGCGTCTTGGCATGGAGTCGACTGGCCCACGACTTGCTCACCCCCAGTCGTTTTCCCGCTTCCTGGAGCGTCAGACCTTCAAAGTAAGTTGCTCGAATCAAGGTGGCCGCTTCCGGGGGCAAGGCATCGATGAGTTCGTGGAGCTTTTCGGTCAGTTCCTTGCCAATGGTTTCGGCCGACGGCGTCGGGGCCGAGCTATCGACCAACCGGTCTTCCGCCGAATCGTCCTCGCCGTCGCGATGCGTGCTCAAGTACACGACGGCCAGGGCACGGCTCATGTTCCTCAGCCACCGCGCGTCGTCTTCGACGGTTGCCTGCCCGGTCGCATGGGCTTCCGCGTCGCTGTCGGCGCGAAGCGTTTCCTCGGCCATCTGGTCATATCGAATCTGCCGATATTGGGCGCGGCTGAACCATGTCATCTTCGACAGGCCGTCGTAGATTGCTCCGCGAATCCGATAGTAGGCGTAGGTGGAGAAGCGGCTACCCCGGGCGGGATCGAAGTCACGCGCGGCCTCAGCCAGACCGATCTGGCCGTAGGCTACCAGATCGTCCAGTTCGACGTTTGACGGCGTCCGCCGGTGGACCGAGGTGGCCAGCGAGCGGACCAGACCCTGGCATCCCTCGATCCGCTGCCGCACCTGGTCGTGGGCCACCGTCATGGCTATTTCCCCCCCAGACGGTTCCAGAGCGTCGCCAATCGCTCGCGGGTACGTGGATCGTCGAAGAGTGTCTCGGCGATATGCGCCGAGGCGGCCCGCCATGCAACGGAACCGGTGGGATCGATCCGGAAGTGGTCGCACAGCACGGCCCAGACCATCTCCAGCGCAATCGGCTCTTTCGAGAACGGTTGCCCCGGATGCCTGGCTACCACTTCTCGCAGCGCTCCCATGTCGATCGGATCGTCGGTATCTTCCCCCGGATCTGCGCGAAGCGTCTCGCGCAAGACGCTCTCCAAGACCGCGTCGTCGGGTGCCTCTTCCGCCCCCGGCGCCGGTGTCGAAGGCAGTTCACGCGACTCGGGTTCGGGCGAAGGGCCGGATTCCCGAGAACCTGAAGCGGGTGAGGGCATGAGCAATACCTTTAGGTGATGGTCTCGGACGCCGTCTCTTCCTCTGCCCATTGGGTAGTGAATTGACACGCAATTGTAGGGTCCTGCGGCTTTCCCTGAAAGCCCACTAGAAGTGGCATGACAACCAGCCCATAAGGACCTCTTTGGATCCTGGAGGGTGCGACTATACCCCGGCCAGAATAGGCCGGATTATTCATGGCCCTGGGAATTGCGTAACACACTGTCGTAGCTACGTTCGCCAGAACGTGGTCGTAACCCTTGGACTCGCCCCACGTTCTGGCGAACGTAGCT
>JABMRP010000277.1 GCA_013202535.1 Planctomycetota bacterium | reverse complement strand
CAAACGCTGAGATCCATCGGACTCCTGGTGAAAAGGAAGTTCGGTCCGTTCCTTCCCCGGCACGTCATGTAGTGCAAGAATCCTACGCACTTTAACTGCGTCCTTTGCCGATGGAACGACGAGCATTTCTTCTCCGCGTGGTGTCCGAAGAATGCCCACGGCAGCGGGATGATTCTCGAAACACTTCCCCGCTTCGCCGAATTGCGTGGAGGCGAGTTGGGACCGCAGGACTTCTGACGTCTGCACCGTCAGGTCAGCGATTCCAGTGTTCGCCTCGCACAGAAACCTCGCGGCGAACTTGGCAAACATCTCATCCGTGGCAATTGCCTCTGCAAGCATTTTGAATCGTTCGCCGGCCTTGATGATCGCAAGCGTGGACGAGAACCACTTGATCGCCCGTTCAAAGCGAGGGCCCTGTGCCTCTGGATCATCCAGGTTCACGACCTCCGTCAGAAACAACTGATTTGGTCGAGCGCCGACTTCCGCAAGCGCCTTGATCTTGGCGGGATGACTCGCATCCTTGGCCGTTGGTCCGAGACTGACCGTGACGGCCCCGTCCTCGTCGCTGACCCGGGTGAAAAGGTTACGCTCTTTCTTCCCTTCGTACACTGCAAGCCATTCCTCGTGGACTCGTTCGGCGTCGTAGCACACCCCGTAGCGGAAGACTTCGCCCTCCTGGAGGAATTGCAGCTCGAAGGAACTCGGCTGGGTTGGGGATTCCGCGTCCAGAAGAAACGGTTCGTGTGGGATCGGTTCGCCCGGCGACGTACCTTGTAGAACCAGCCGCTTCAGGAGATCAAGGGCCCGAACGAGGTTTGACTTCCCAGCCCCGTTCGCACCGTACAGGGAAGCGACGCGAAGAGCGTGCTCTCCGATATCCGGAATTTCACAGCAGTGGGGGGGGTTGGTCTCAATGCGTTTGGCGGCCAGCAAATTGAGCGTCTCTTCGGCACCGAATGAGCGGAAGTTCTCGACAGAGAATGAAAGCAGCATGGCCGCCACCTTGTGAGTTTTTCGTGATAACGTGCCCTGTCACACCTCAGATAAGTATAGCACGCCCTATTCATACGGTATTATCACAAAATCATGGAGATGTGACAAGGTTATTGGTGCGGGCGTCTATCGAACTCCCATAAAAAGAGCCGGTACACCGAGAGACACCCTGCCCGGCTTGGATTCCACCCCTACGAGGGGGTCGTGAATTGTGCAAGATGGTTGCCTTCATCGATTTCGGGTTCCGCACCCTGGTTCCGGACGTCCTTCCGTCTTCAATGCACAAAACCCGCCGCCCGATCACCGAAGGCCGAGAACCGGGTCGGGGATCATGAAGTCGCGGATGAGGGTTGCCAGATCGAGCGAGGCTTGGATGAACTGACGCAAAGTCCGTGCCGTGGGGCCGTAGGTGTCGAACTCGTCGATGGTCATGCCGTCCTCGTCGTAGGCGCGGCGGAAGTCGACGAACTTTTTGCGAAGCTCTTCGACGAGCTTGGGATCGACCGGCTGATCGATCCGCGAGATCACCTCGACGTCGCTGGCGTTATAGCGAAGTTGCCACGCGTAAGGCGGCGAGATGACCACGTCGCCGCCGATGAACTCGCTCCAGTGCAGATGGTTGCGGAACGCGGCCGAGAGAAGCCGCAGCCGATAGCCCCGCTCCCGGAAGATCTCGTAGGTCTTCTTGAACGTCGCCACGCCGGCCCATTCCAAGTAACCGGGATCGGTGATGATATTCTGCCGGTCGGCGACCACCTTCAGCCAGTCATCCACTCGGCCCACCATGATCGTACAGACCGGGCCCATGGTGCTGATGTCTTTGCCTTCCTTCTCGCGCCGCGTCAAGCCGCGCTCGACGGCCTCGGCCACGGCGAGACACTGCGACAGGGCAAAACTGACCGTGGCGTTGATGCTCACGCCCCGGTAGGTCAACTCCTCCATGGCCGCCACGCCCGCCTTGGTGGCCGGGACCTTGACGATCAGATTCGGGGCCAACTGGTCGAAGTGTATCGCTTGGTTTATCAGCGCGTCGGTATCGCGATACAATCGCGGATCGGTCTGAATCGAAAGCCGACCGTTCTTTCCGCCGTGCTCGTCGAAGACCGGCTTGAGCAAAGCGGCACCCTTGACGGAGATTTCCTCGACCAGCTTCCAGGCGATTTGGTCCTCCGTGGCGGAGGGCATGGTTTCGATAAGCTGGTCAATGCGATCCTTCCAAAGGTGCATCTCCTTGTCCAACACATCCAGCACGATGCACGGGTTGCAGGTGGCGCCGACCGCTCCGTGCTCCATGGAGTAGGTCAATTCCTTGATGGATGCCGAGTCGTTCCACAGGCAGGTCGGCGTGGATCGGGTCATTTGATGCAGCGGGCTCTTGTACTTTTCCTGGTTCACGCCATGTCTCCAAGGGAATGTTCTTCTTGATTTGCGATGCGAGACTGCAACAGGATCACGGCCAGTAACACGATTCCGGTGATCACGTTGGCGTCATGGGAGTCCAACGTGCCTTGTTTATTGATAAGGTTTGGGATCGTCCCCAGAATCAACACACCATACAAGACATGGGCCATTTTCCCAATGCCTCCGGTCAGGGACGTTCCACTAATGACGACGGCGGCAATGGCCGTGAGTTCCCAGCCGGCAAAATCACCGGGAGATACCGCGGTATACCTCGCTGCATACAACACGCCGGCCGTTGCGGCACATCCGCCGGAAAGCATATAGGCGAGCATTTTGTCCCTGTTTACATGCAAGCCCATCATTCTCGCGGCCTCCTCGTTGCCGCCGATGGCATAGACGCTACGCCCGAAAGGGGTGTGTTTCGCGACGATGATTGCAACACCGAGTGCGAGGACAAAGATCACTCCAATGCAAGGAACTCCCAGGATATCACTATTGGTGACTTGCGAGAACCACCCGGAAGTGTCCGATGGGGCGGACTCTCCGTCGGAGAGCAGAAAGGCCAGTCCCGTTGCGCCGAGCATCATCGCCAGCGTGGCGATAAACGGGGGGATCTTCATTCGCGTGATCAGCAGCCCATTGAGGGCACCCATGCCGATTCCGGCGAGAATTGGGATCAGCACTGCCAAGAAGGGGTATTCACCGCTGAGATTCGCCGCCAAAACTGCCGCCAGCGCCGCGATCGATCCGACCGAGAGATCGATTCCGCCGGAGAGTATGACAAAAGCCATTCCGATGGAGACGATTCCCGTCAGGCTAACCTGCCGGAGAATGTTGGCAAGATTCAGCGGCGTGAGAAACGTGGGGAAGAACACGGTCCCGACAACGCATAGAGCCAGAAGTGCCACAAGGGGGCCTTCCGACTGCATCAGGCTTGCCGTGCCCGGATTGTTTGTCGTGACTTCCGTTTTTGTATCCATGCCGATTGTCTGTACTACTTCCTTCTTTGCGCCCACATGGCGATAACAATGATCAAGGCCTTAAACACCTTCGCATAGTCGTCCGGCATCTTATTCAAGCCGACGATCACGCCAACCAGGATAACAATGATCGCTCCGGTGATCGTCCCCAGGATTCTCGCCCTGCCGCCGGAAAAGGGAGTTCCTCCGATCGCGACCGCCGCGATGGCGTCGAGTTCGATGAAACCCCCCAGTGTTACGGCGTTTAATTGGGCGATTCGCGCGATGGTCATGATTCCGGCAATGGCACACAAAACACCGCACACGACGTAGACGCCAACCGTTGTCGTCAGCGTGTTGACCCCGACCAGCCGCGCGGCGCGGGGGTTGTCGCCGATCGCCTCGGTGTTTTTCGCAAACACGGTTTTCTTAACGACAAAGAGCATGACGGCGATAACCGCCAACATGATCACTATCTGGACGGGAACCTTGCCCGCTATTCGGTACAAGCCAAGCGTATCGAAAGGCGTGGATTTCAGCGAAGTCGTGGGGTCTACCTGGATTCTTCTGGCCAGGCCTCTCCCGGCAATCATGACCACGAGCGTTACGATAATTGGTTGGATTCTGAAAATCGAGATCAGGACCCCATTGAAGAGGCCACACAAGGCGGCCGCGCCAATTCCGCAGCCCATCGACAGAACCCATCCAACGCCCGAGGTGTAAAGCGCCACGGTAACGGCCCCGGAGATCGCCATGATGGCTCCGACCGAGATGTCGATCCCGCCGGAAGAGATCACCAGGGTCATCCCCAAGGCGACGAGCATCACGGGAAACACATCGAGAAGCGTGATTTCCAGCGTGCCCAAAGAGAAGAACTTGGGGGTACTCAACGCGCATGCCGCGATCAGCGTCAGGAAAACAAGTTGGGCACCGTAATTCCCGAGAATCTCCGCCCATGCGATCGATTTCAGCCAGCCCGTGCTCGTGTTAATCGGCGTGTTGACGTTACGGTCCATGGACATCTTCCCTCGAGTCGCTTCCGTGGGCCATCAACTGCATGATATGTTCTTCGGAAATTTCTTTTGCTGCCAGTTCGCCCACCTTCCTGCCCTCGGATAACACGGCAATCCGGTCGCAGGAACGTATCAACTCTTCCATTTCCGACGAGATCATCAGAATGGCCACTCCGTCGCCGGCCAGTTCGGTGATGAGGTTTTCGATCTCGGCTTTTCCTCCGACGTCGATCCCGCGCGTCGGTTCATCCAGTATCATCAGCATGGGGTTCTTACACAACCATCGGGCCAGAAGGACCTTTTGCTGATTGCCTCCGCTAAGCTCTTTCATCGGCTGATTCGGGCCGGAAGTCGCGATTCCCATCTTGTCGATGTAGGATTGGGCGATTTCCAGTTGGGCCCTCCTGGAAAGAACGCCGGCCTTGCTCAACTCGGGTAGGACAGCCATGGTCATGTTGTCCATGACCGACATGTTGGGGAATAGGCCCTCCTCTTTTCGGTCCTCGCTGCAGAAGCCCAGCCCCAGCCGGATGGCATCGCGAGGGCTCTTCATCCGCGCGCTCTTGCCGCCAATCTCGATGCGGCCCCGATCCTGCATCTCGTCGCCAAACAGGATCCTGGCAAGTTCCGTTCGTCCCGATCCCAGCAGCCCGGCTACTCCGACTATTTCGCCGCTGTTGATATCGATGCTGATTTCGGTCGTCCGCCGGGCTCTGGAGAGATTCGTCGCTTTCAAAACGACCTGCCGGTCTTCACGACCGGTTGAGACACTCTTGTTCTTGCCCAGGACCGACGTTGCGTCGCGCCCGATCATTAGCGACACGAGTTTCAGTTTCGTCAGGTCCCCGATCGAATACTGCCCGACCAGGCGGCCGTCTCGCAGGATGGTTGCCCGATCGCAAATCTCAAACACTTCGTCGAGTTTATGGCTGATGAAGATGATCGAGATATTCTGCTCTTTGAGTGTCTCGATCACGCGAAAGAGGGTTTGCACCTCTTTCTCGCTCAGCGACGACGTCGGCTCGTCCATGACCACGAGTTTGGCGTCAATGGAAATCGCTCTGGCGATGGCGACCATCTGCTGGGTGGCAACGCTCTGCTTGCGGAGCGGCCCGAGGACGTCAACCTCTTGGAGGCCCATGTCGGTTAAGATCTCTTTTGCACGCTTTTCGGCGGTCTTCCAATCGATCAGCCCACGAGTTTTCGGTTCCCGGCCGATGAAGATGTTTTCGCAAACGCTCAAGTGGGGTATCAGGTTGAGTTCCTGGTAGATGGTGCTGATTCCCGCCTGTTGGACTTGTGCCGCGCCCGTGGGAGAGAACCCGTTCCGGTCGAAGCGTATCTCTCCGGCATCCCTTGGATAGATACCCGTGAGAACCTTGATTAGCGTTGACTTACCGGCCCCGTTTTCACCCATCAGGGCGTGTACTTCGCCGTATCTGATGAAGAGGCTGACATCGTCAAGGGCGACTACCCCGGGGAATGTTTTGCCGATTCCCTTCATTTCTAGTAGGTAGTGTTCCATAACGAGACTTGTGGAGGTGGTTCGCGTTGTAGCATCGGGACGGGAATAGGAATGGAGTGGCGTGTGCGGGATTTTGTCTCAAATTGCCCCCTCTCCCTGGAGGAAGAAGGCTGGGGTGAGGGTAGCCGGAATGAGAGCAAAGCCCTCTCTTGTGCCAACAGCCCTCAACGTGGCTCGCTACGCTCGCCGTCCTCTCCCAGAGGAAGAGGGGGGAGACAGAGCGCTAGAATGCCGTCGACATCTGCTCGTCGACGTTGCTCTTATCGATGACAATGTCGCCCACGCGGATGTAATCGGGAAGTTTCTCGTTCTTCTTGTACGACTCGATTGCGTCGAATACCGCGTCCGCATAGTACGGGGTAACGGAGACGATCTTGTAATAGGTTCCGTCCTTGATCGCTTTCAGTCCATCATTGGTTCCACCATTACCCACGACAATAATCTCGCCGTTGGCCGGATTGTCACCCAACTTGATGCCCTTATCTTGCATGGCGCGGATGGCGCCGAGCGCCTCGTCATCGAAATGGCAAAAAACGGCGTCGAACTCGACCTTCGACTGAAGGATCTTCTCCATCGCCTTCATGGCGATCTCTTTATTGAAATTGCCGGGCTGAGAGACCACGATTTCCATTCTTATCTCTGTCTTGTTGTATTCTTCCATCTTCTTTCGAAACCCCCTGCTCAGCCCGATCGTATTGGCGCTGCCTTGAGTTCCGTGCAACTCGACGATTCGAATCTTTGTGCCGGCGGGAAACGCATCGTGGGTGAGTTCGGCCAGCTTCTCTCCGATCCAGTCGAAGTCGGAGTAGATCTTGGTGATATAGTCTTCACCGGCAACGCCATCAATGTCTCGATTCACAACGATCACCGGCACACCGGCCTCCTTGGCAATGTCCAGGGCCGCGGCGGAGCCATCAGGGGTAATCGGGCCAAGAATCAAGAACTCCGGTTTATCCGCAACGATGTTTTCCACGTCGGCAATCTGTTGACCGATCTTGCCCTGCGCGTTGGCGACTCGATACTGGTAGCCTCTTTCCCCGGCCTCGGTCTCCAACTCGGTGGAAAACGCCTTGAACCACGAGTTCGCATCGCCCGGGTGCGAATATGCGACTACCGGGCCCTTATCGGCATAGAGGCGTACCCACGCCCCCGCCGTGACCAGTACGGCAATGATCACTGCAAACAACAGTGCCTTCTTCATGAACGTGTTCCTCTTCTTGTATGCGTTTGTGTCCTTGGTAGCCGTTCCCGTTTGGCGTCCCGGCCCGGGCGTTATTGTGACGCCTAACGTGGCCGCCATGCAACCCCTTTCCAGCGAGTTTGTTCTGGCCGGGGTGTCCGGCATGGCCACGTCGTAATTCAAGCCACCACAAAGCCGTGCCGCAAGAGGTCTTGACACGGCTTCTTTCGCCACGATCCCGCCACCGCCCCTCCCTCTGTGGTGGCATCACGGGCGAGCCGAATAGTCACGGATTTCGGCGTTGTGTCCGGCCGCTTTCTGCCGTTCATGCTTGCGATTATCCAGCACCGACGGACTCCGGGCGACAACGCGACCGTGGAGCAGTTGCAGTAAGAGAACAAACGGCTCCGCAAGCAGTTGAAGCGGACGGAAATGGAACGCACAATCTTAGAAAAAGCCGCCGCGTGTTTTGCGTAGGAGTCGCAGTGAAGTACGCCGGTTTGCTACATCGGGGCCGAGGGGCGGAACGCCAGCGTCCGACGCTTTTCGCCGCCGGAGCAAGAGAGGTCCGGCCATGTCGGCAGGATACCCTGAAGCGGTCACCCCGTCAAGCAATGGAGACTCGCCTCGCTTTATCCCTTCGCTTCCTTCGTGCCCTTGGTGTCTTTGTGGGAACTCCGATCCGGACAAACGTCACAGAAATTGGAACACCACCAAGGCACCAAGGACACAAAGGACGGAGGATGAGGGCGGTAAGAAGGTGACTGCCCCCCAAGCTGTTCCGCTACGCGTTCTTGACCAAACTGCCGCGGCGCCGCCGCATCCAGAAGCAACATCCGACAAACGCCATGGCGGCCAGTGCCAGCGTGGACGGTTCGGGGACGCCGACCGCCAGTTCGGCCATGCTGAAGTAGAGGGCCTCGTTGGCCACCGCGTCCTGGTTGCCGACGATGGCGAAGGTGATGAAATCCGAGTCGTTGACCAGCCCGGAGATGCCGTGGAAATCGAACAGATAACGATCGCCGGGCGTAACACCGCCGGAGTTGTCAACGTCGTCGAGAATCCCGGCCACCGTATTCGTGTCGTTTACGCCGCGGGCAGCGTTTTCCCATGCACCCCAGTAGCCAGACGTGGAACTGCTCTGATTGACGACACCGTGATAGTAGACCTCGGGGGCGTAATCGGCGCTGTTTGCCGGTCCCAAGGCATCGACCGTTAAGGCCAGGGTCAGCCCGTCGGCCATATCCATCAGATCTTGGATCGTTTCATAGGGGTCGTTGGGGTTGGCGTCCAAGACGCTGGAGGCGCGAATGGCCAGGGTCCCGCGCCAGGTCGACCCCACGTCGGGCCCGCTTGCGCCCGATGTACTGCCCGTTCCCCATACATTGCTGTCGGCCGAGTTGGATCCGATCTGCGCCGGGGGATTCGTGTTGATTCCCGGCTTGTAGGCGTCGCCACCGGCCATCAGCCCCATGGCTCCACCGCGATCGCTGACGTTGTCCACCGTCACCAACGTGCCCTTGGGGGCCAAAGCGGCGAATCCGAAGATTGCGGGGTCAAAGCGGAGCGTTTCGTCGGCCACTGTGTTTTGGTTTCCGACGATGCCGAAGGTGAGGAAGTCGGCGCGTCGAACGAGCCCGTCGATACCGTCGACGCTAAATGTGTAGAGGTCGCCAACGGACACGCCACCCGAGTTGTCGACGTCGTCGAAGATACCCGCCACGGTGTTTCCGGCCGCAGCGCCTCGTGTTGCCTTCTCCCAGGCGGCCCAATAGCCGCCGCTGGCGTTTGTCTCGTGTACAACACCATGGTAATAGAGTTCCGGCGCGTAGTCGGGGCTGGTGTTAGGCCCCACGTAGCTGACCGGCAAGGTCACTTCCATGGTCCCCGCACGGTGGTTCAGGTCGCCTGCCGTATCGAAGGCGTCGCCCGGATCGGCGTCCAGAATCTGCGACGCGCGCAAAGTCAACGCACCTCGCCAGGTGGAGCCGATATCTGGACCGGTAGCGGCGGATGTCTGGTTGGTACCCCAGGTGTTGCTGTCGGCCGAGTTGGAGCCGATGTAAACCTCGGGTTTGCCACCGATTTCCGGTTTGTAGAGATCGCCCCCGGACATCCAGCCGGTGGTGCCGCCGTTGCCGCTGGCCTTGTCGACCACCAGCAGCGTGCCGATGCCCTGCGGGGCGACGACTTCCAGTTGGGCGTTGTTAAACCGCAGCTCCTCGTTGGCCACCGCGTTGGCGTTCCCGACGACGGCAAAGGAGATAAAATCGGTCGTGTTTTGCAAGCCCGAGATGCCGCTGAACGTGAACTCGTATAGGTCGCCGGGTGTGATGCTACCGGAGTTGTCGGCGTCGTCATACGCACCGGCCACGGTGTTGGAGCTATCGGCGCCCTGGGCCGCCGTGTCCCATGCCCCCCAATATCCCGAGGTGGCGCTGGTCTGGGTAATCACCCCGTTATAGTAGGCCTGTGGCGCGTAGGTCGGCGTGTTTGCCGCACCCAAGGCTCCGACCGACAGGGTCAGCGTCAGCGCGGTCGGCCGATGGTTCAGATCGGTAATCGAGTTCAGGCTGTCGGTCGGATCGGCATCCAACACGCTGGACGCGCGAACGACGATGTTGCCGCGCCAAGTGGAACCGACGTCGGGTCCGGTGGCACTGGCTGTTTGACCGGTGCCCCAGGTGTTGCTGTCGGCGGAGTTGGATCCGATTCTCACCGGAGGGTTCGTGTTGATCCCGGGATTCCACAGATCGCCTCCCGCCGCATATCCCAGCGCGCCGCCTCGATCGCTGGTGTTGTCCAGCGCAATCAGCGCGGCCGGCGCCGAACCACGGCGGCTCGGCAGACATAGAATCGCAAACACGAGCACGGCAATCACAGTTCTCTGGCGAGTCATGAGAATCCCTTTCGGCAAAGATACGGACATTCCCGACAAGAGACGCCGGCCAACGCAACGGTCTCTCCGGCAGTTGAAGACAAGACACCGCCGCCGACATGTACGGCCCCAACGGCACATTTCCCAGGTTAGTCCGTTGCCTGGGTCTGGTCAATGAAAAAAGGAGAGCGGTCCGCCGGGCAATACGCGGATAAGATTGAGAGCCCAAGAAGTACCCCACCCATTGTCTATATCGCGCCCCCCCGGAAAGTGCGAATCGGGGGATCGCGCCCCGGGCCGGATCACGGCTTGGCGGTGATCGTTGGTCCCTCGAATGAAAACGAAGCGTCGTCGTATTGGCAATTCAGCGCCCCGGTCGCCTTGGCTTTGGCGGCCGTGGCAAGCGCCTTGAGGAACTTAAACCCGTTGCCTCCCCCGCTTGTACCCGGCTTGCAGACGGCGTTGTTCTTCTTGTCGTGGCCCTTGAGGATGTTCGTGTCGCTGCCCACTCCGCAACCGTGGACCTCAATGCCCTTGGCGTCGTCGGCAAACTTGCCTTTGAGCGAGCGGAGCACGTGGGCGTTGTTCGCCGTTAGCCCCTCTTTGCCCAATTGAAGATAGCCCGTGTTGCCGTGGGCGCATAAGAGCAGGCAGTCGATCTTCTCTTTGGCCAGCTTGCTGATCCGCGTCACGATCGCGGAGACCGAATCCTTCCCGTTGACCTTCAGCGACTCGACCGTCGTCCACGGCCAGTGCCAGCCCTTGCCCGAGAAGGGCGAACGGGTGTCGATCACGTAGATATACATGGCAGGTTTCCTTTCCAGGGGAGAAGAGTTGTGGCGACTCTTGCATACGGATGAAGATATGCTTGGGGGGGTCCGTACGTGTTTGGGTGCGGATCGCCGGGAATAGCCATGCTGGAAGGATACCCGGAAGAGGTCGCCACGGCAAGTCTCTGGGGGGCAGCCGTGATCGGCTCCCTGCTCACCAGCAGAAGTCGGCGGCCATGTAGAGGATCGGGTTGGCGACGTCGGCGGCAATCTTCTGGTTGAAGAAGCCCATGTCGTGAACCCGCGCGACCGGGTGGCCCGGGTCGTTCACGTAGAGCGTGCCGCCGGAATCGACGCCGGTGACGACGATGATGTGGGGGGCGCCGTACCAGTAGCCGGCCGCCCAAAGCGGGCCGTAATTCGAAAGCAGGCGGTTCACCGCGCCCCAGGTATAGGTCATGTTGATCTCGGGCACCGATTGCAGCCCCAACGCGGTCGCCAGACGGACAAACCCCGCGGGCGTAAGTCCCGCGTTGCGGGTGTACGTAGCAGCAAGAGGATGGATCGACTGCAAATGCCGCCAAGCCCAAAGCATCCGGGCCGAAGCGTGCCAACAGGACATGGCCATTTCCTGTCGGATCAGTGGTACGTCGTAATATCGCATGATAT
>JABMRP010000036.1 GCA_013202535.1 Planctomycetota bacterium | reverse complement strand
GGGGACAGGCACCTCGCGGCGGGCGTTCTTACGAATGTTCTACCTGTTTCGGGCTCGGAGCCAGTCCCCATTTTTCACTCCCGGTTACAGTCCGACCCTGTCGGCGATGTGGGACGCCATCTTGTCGACCGGAAGAACGCGCGCCGCGGCGTCCAACTCCGCGGCCGCTTGGGGCATGCCGAACACGACGCTGGAGCTTTTATCCTGGGCGATCGTGTGCCAGCCTGCCCGACGCAGCTTCAGCAACCCTTTGGCGCCGTCGCGGCCGATTCCGGTCAGCACCACCGCCACCGACGGCCGCGGCCAGTGGTTCGCCAGACTGAGAAACAACGCGTCGACCGAAGGCCGATAGGGACATTCGACCGGGTCGCGTCGGTAGGCCAGCGTGCCGTTGGGTGCCATCACCAAGTGATCGTTCGTGGCGGCAATCAGGACGGTCCCCGGACGAGGGGAATCACCGTGAACGGCCAGCTTAACGGACAGTTGGGAACGGTCCCTCAACCACTGAGCCAGCGAGTCGGCAAAGTCGACTCCGATGTGCTGCACGACGATCACCGCCGCCGGAAAGCCGGCCGGCCATTGCGAGAGTACTCTATCCAGCGCCTGCGGACCGCCGGTCGATGCGCCGATGGCAACCAGCGGAACTCGCGAGGCGTCGCCGGACGCTCGGCGAGGCACGTCTTCCGTGGCGCTCTTGGGGGGACCGGTGCGGGCGCCCAAATGGCGGGAAACCTGATCCACGGAAGCCAGCCGGGCCAACAACTTCGCGCCTGCCTCCGCCACTGGGCGGTCTCCCAGCGACGGCGTACATACGGCATCGTAAGCCCCGTGGCCCAGAGCTTCGCAGACGAGCGAGTAGTTTCCCGCCACCGTGGCCGTCACCACCAAGACCGGACACGGCGACTGCTGCATGATATGCCGCGTGGCTTCCGCCCCGTTCATCACCGGCATGACGAGATCCATCAGGATCGCGTCCGGCGTGTCTTGCCGGCACATCTTGACGGCCTCTTCGCCGTCAACGGCGGTCCAGGCGACCGTGTGGCTCGGATCGCTCAACACCACGCGGCGGAGTGCTTCCGTGGCAAGCCGCTGGTCGTTGACGATGGCCACTCTCATATATCGGCTGCTCCAATCAAGTCCTGCACGGCGCCGAGGAGGGTCTCATCGTGAAAGCTGCTCTTGGTGAGGTAATAATCGGCTCCCGCTTCCAGCCCCCGCAAGCGATCTTCCTCGCGATCTTTGTAGGAGACGATGATCACCGGAGTGGATTGGGTGCGAGGATCCTGTTTGATCATACACACCAGCTCGATCCCGTTCAACCGGGGCATGTCGATGTCGGTGATGACCAGATCGAAGACGCCCTGGCGCAAGGTGTTCCAGCCTTCGGCGCCGTCAACGGCGACTTCCACCTCGTAGCCTTGGTTGGCAAGAAGTTGCCGTTGGACTTCGCGGACGGTGATCGAGTCGTCGACCACGAGGATGCGTTGGGCCCGCGTTTCGTCCAGGGTGCCGACGGCATGCTCGTCGGCCCGTTGCAGACGCCCGCCGTGAAGTATCTTCTCGATCGATCGGCGCAAGTCGTCCGGATCCACGATCAATACCGGAGAACCATCGTCGAGGATCGCGGCGGCATTGATATTGGGCACCTTGCCCAGCCGCGGATTCAGCGGCCGCACGACCAGATCGCGCTCGCCGCAGAACTCGTCCACCACCAACCCGTACTGATGGGCGTGACTGCCAAAGAGAATCACGAACAGATGGTCTCCTTCCGGCTGGCCGGATTCCAACTCGAGAACCTGCCGGGCCAGGACGATTCCCACGTTGGATCCGTCCATCTCGAAGTGCTGCCGGTTCTCCAACGAGTGCAACTTTTCTTTTGGCAGGCGAATCAACCGGTCGATGCGATTGTGAGGAAATGCGTAGGGTTCGCCGGCGATTTCCACCAACACCGCCCGGATCACGGACAGCGTGATCGGCAACTCCAGATGAAACGAGGTGCCCCGACCCGGATCGGTCTGCACGCGAATGCTCCCTCCCACGGAATGCACCATGCCGTGGACGACGTCCAACCCGACCCCACGGCCCGAGACCTCGGTCACGTCTTGGGCGGTGGAAAACCCGGGCAGAAAGAGAAAATCGAGAAGCTCGGAATCGCCGAACTCACGAGCCATGCGCTCGTCGGCCAGATTTCGTGCGACGATTCTCTCACGGATCGTCTCCAGGTCGATGCCTCGCCCGTCGTCCGTGACGGTAATGACCAGCATCCCGGCGTTGTGCCGGGCTTCGATCCGCAACCGGCAGGTCTCGGGCTTCCCGGCCTCGGCTCGCTGGGTCGGCGTTTCCAGGCCGTGATCCAACGAGTTGCGCAAGATGTGATTCAACGGCGTTTCCAGCTTCTCCAGAATATCGCGGTCGACGTCGACAGTTTCGCCGTGCAACTGGAAAGCCACTTTTTTCCCGAGTTGCCGCGCCAGATCGCGGACCATCCGCGGAAACCCCTGCACACCGTCGCGAAAGGGGCGCATCCGGCTGGCGATGACCTCGTGGTACAGACGGCTGTTGAGGTCGTCGGCGTTGCGGGCGCGGTTCTCGAATTCGCTGATCCGCTCGGAGAGCATCTGGCGGCATTCGGCCAACTGCCCACGGGCGTCGGTCACCAGGGGAGCCCGATCGTCGTTTTCGCCGTCCGCCGGCAGCAACTGCTGCAACTCCTGCAGGGTGTCGTCCAGGAGAGTCTGACGGCGTTTCAATTCCAGGAGTGATTTGGAGAACGGCTGTAGCCAGCGGGCCTCGACCAGCGACTCGCCGGCCAGCCCCATCAGCCGCGTGAGGCTCTGAGCCGTCACGCGGACAACCTGCTGGGGCGCCTCGCGCGACGGCTGATCTGGTTGCGACGGGCTCTTCGGCAGGGAAGCCTCGGCCGGTGGCGGTGCAACGGTCGGCGGCGGCGAGGGAGGCTCGGCGGAGGACGGTTCTTCCGTACCGACGCCGGTTCCCGAATCGACGGCAACGGGCTTGTCGTCCGGAGCTTCGCACGAGGTCCTTTGAGATATCCCCTCGAGTTCCTTCTTCAGTTGTTCGAGTTCACCGCCTTGCTCGGCGAGCCATTGAGGCATCCCGGGACCGGCGGATTCGCCGATACGGCCCAAGGTGTCCGCGGCTCGGAGCAGGACGTCGATGTCGTCGCTGGACAGCTCGATTCGGCCGTTCTGGGCCGCGACCAGGCATTCTTCGGCCACATGGGCCAGCTTCACCGCCGGGTCGACGTTGACCACCCGGGCGGCCCCTTTGATCGAATGCGCCGCCCGCATCAAGGGCTCGATCAACGGGCCGTTCATTGGATCGCGTTCCAACTCGACGAGTCCGTCGTTCAGCGCCTGCACGTTGGTGCGGATCTCCTCCCGGAATAACTCGATCAGCGAGACTTCTCCTCCACTTCCGCTCATCCAATACTCCCTTCCAGCGACTGGAGCAATCGGTCATCGGCCAGATAGCCGACCTTCTTTCCCTCCCAAGCGAAGATCGCGCGGGAGAATCGTTTCGGGCCGATGGCGACTGTGGCGGGTACGTTCCCCAACTTGTCGACGCCGACGCGATGAACGCCGGCGACCTCGTCGACGGGAAAAACCCAGGTCTGCCCACGATACTCGACCACCAGCAGGCGGCTTGTCGCCGACGCGCCCGGAGTCTCTTTTTCCGGAAGGCCTCCGGCGGCATCGATTCCTAACAGAGCCGGCATGGAGATGCACAACTGCAGTTCACCGCGGATGTTGACCAGGCCGAGGAGCAACTGGCTGCTGCGGTGCGGGATGCGGTGTACCGTACGGGGATCGGCGACTTCGGCCACGACACCGACGTCCAAGGCCAGCCACTCCTGACCGGCGCGAAAAATAAGGACGGCTACGGTGTCCGCTGCTTCGGTGTCGCTCTGTTTGGCCAATTGCCTTGTTTGCTCATCGACGTATTCGGCCGGAGGTTCTCGTTCGAACAGTCGTTGGCCGGCCCTCTTGAACACGGGACAATTGCGGCAATGCACGACGTCCTTCAATTCCGGACAACTTCCGTCGCCCATGGCACCGATGTGGTTCCAGCAGTCGTCGGTTGCCGCGGATTCGTCAGGATGCCGTTGCTGCTCGATTGTCATGGATTACCCTCCCACGCTGGCTGCTTGTTCCGCACGCCGACGGAAATTGGCCGCCAGTTTCTCGTCGCCCCGTTGTTGCGCCAACAGCATCATGTGAACCAATGCCTCGTGGTGCCGGGGAGCCAGATAGAGCGATTTCTGAAAATGTGTCTTCGCTTCCTCCAGCTTCCCGCTGGCCCGGCAGATCAGTCCCAACAGGCAGAACACGTCCGCGCTGGCCGGACGTTCCGCGAGCAACGTCTCGCAGAT